>DAOMOV010000004.1:0-25004 GCA_035444505.1 Terrimesophilobacter sp. | reverse complement strand
GTGCGGTCCTTCGCGTGGTACATGTACACGGTGCCCTCCGGCATCCGGTGCGACACGATCGCCCTGGCCACCACGACACCGTTGCGGTTGTACGACTCGATCCACTCGTTGTCACGGGCGCCGATCTTGTCAGCGTCCTGCGGTGACATCCAGATGGTGGGGCCGCCCCGGGAAAGGGTCAGCATCATGAGGTTGTCCTGATACTCGGAGTGGATCGACCACTTGGAGTGCGGGGTGAGGTAGCGCACCGCCACCTCCGCACGGCCCTTCGAACCCGGAGCTCCCGTCGGTGACGTAGAACCGAGGATCGCGTCATTGAAGAGCCGGTGCATGTCGAGCGGTGGCCGGAACACCGGCATCGCCTCACCCAGTTCGAGCATCCAGTCGTGGTCTAGGTAGAAGTGCTGACGACCGGTGAGGGTGTGCCACGGCTTCAAGTGCTCGACGTTGATCGTGAACGCCGAGTACCGTCGGCCGCCGTGCTCGCTTCCCGACCACTCCGGCGAGGTCAGAATCGGAACGGGAGCACCCGACACCTCCTGGAACGTGAACCGTCTCCCCTCGCTGTCGCTGGCCAGGTGCGCCAGCTTCTGACCGGTCTTCTTCTCCATCGCGCGGAAGCCCTGCGTGCCCAGCCGACCGTTTGTCGTGCCCGACAGGGCGAGCACCATCTCGCACGCCCTCACATCCGTATCGAGCTTGGGGCGTCCCTTCGTCGGGCCAGATTCGACCAGCCCGTTGCGTCGACCGAGATCCTCCACCTCAAGGTCGGGGTTGAACGGCACACCCTTGGTGACCATCCCGACCTTCGCCGTCAGGGGGCCGAGCGCCGCCATCCGCGCCGCAAACGCCGGGTAGTCGCGCTCGACGACCGCGAGCTTCGGCATCGTCACCCCCGGCACCAGTGGCGCACCCTTGGCGACGACACCGTGCGGGGTCGACATGGCATCCGGAGTGTCATGCAGCAGCGGCGACGCCACGAGGTCCTTGCGCACACCGAGGTGCTCGACGGCGAACTCCGAAATCTTCTTCGCCAGCAGGTGGAAGATGTCGAAGTCCGTCTTCGCCTGCCACGGCGGTTTGATCGCCGGGTTGAAGGTGTGGATGAACGGGTGCATGTCCGTCGTCGACAGGTCGTGCTTCTCGTACCACGTCGCCGGTGGCAGCACGACGTCGCTGAACGTCGTCGTCGAGGTGCCGCGGAAGTCGCTCGTCACCATGAGATCGAGCTTTCCGGTGGGGGCCTTCTCGTGCCACTCGATCGAGACGGGACGACGATCGGGCCCCGACTCGCTCCCCCGGATCGCGGAGTCCGTGCCCAGCAGGTGCTTGAGGAAGTACTCATTGCCCTTGCCCGAGGAGCCGATGATGTTCGCCCGCCACAGGTTGAGCACGCGGGGGAAGTTCTCCGGGCTGTCCGGGTCTTCACACGCGAACTTCAACTCCCCACTGGTGAGCTGATCCACCACGTACTGTGCCGGCTCCACCCCGGCAGCCTCCGCCTCATCGACAATGTCCAGCGGGTTGCGGTTGAACGTCGGGTAACTCGGCATCCAGCCGCGCTTCGCCGACTCGACGAGGGTGTCCGCCGTGGTCTTCCCGTCGAACAGCCCCGTACCAAGGGCGCTCGACAGCGAGCTCGCCGGGAGCCCGTCGTAGCGCCACTGGTCCGTCGCCAGGTACCAGTACGCGGTGCCGATCATCTGCCGCGGCGGGCGCACCCAGTCGAGGCCGAAGGCGTACTGCGCCCATCCGGTGACGGGCCGAACTTTCTCCTGGCCCACGTAGTGCGCCCATCCGCCGCCGTTGACGCCCTGACACCCCGTCATGGTCGTCAGCGCAAGGAAGGAGCGGTAGATCGTGTCGGAGTGGAACCAGTGGTTCGTGCCCGCGCCCATGAGAATCATCGAGCGACCCTCGGAGTCCTCGGCATTCTGCGCGAACTCGCGACCGATGCGCTCCGCCGCCGCTGCCGGCACCGACGTGATCTCCTCCTGCCACGCGGGCGTGCCCGGGCTCGTCGCGTCGTCGTAGCCCGTGGGCCACTCACCCGGCATCCCCTCGCGACCGACACCGTACTGTGCGAGCAGCAGGTCGAACACCGTCGTCACCGTGCGACCCGCAACCGTGCGCACGGGAACCCCGCGGCGAACGCTTCCCGCACCGCCCGCGTGCTGCTCATCCGCGTTCTCATCTCCCGCACCCGGAGCGAGGTCGAAGCGGGGCAGCTCGACCTCGGCGGTGGCGCCGTCGTAGTCGGGGGCGTCCGATATCGACAGGAGCGGATCCACGTCGCCGAGGTCGAGGTTCCAGAGGCCCGCATCGTCGTCGGAGAAACGGTGCCCGAGCGAACCGTTCGGCACCACCGGGCTGCCCTTCTGGTCCAGGAGCACCGGCTTGAACGCCGCATTGGCGACCTTCGCAGCCTTGCCCTCGAGCGCATCCGCCATGACGAACTTGCCCGGAACCCAGCTCTTGCCGCGCTTGGTCAGTTCGATGAGGTAGCTGGAGTCGCTGAACCTCTTCAGGTAGTCGACGAACCGCGGCGTGCGGCGGTCGACGAGGAACTCCTTGAGCACCACGTGCCCCATCGCGAGGGCAAGGGCGGCGTCGGTGCCGGGGTGGGGCGAGAGCCACTCGTCGGCGAACTTCGTGTTGTCGGCGTAGTCGGGTGAGACGACGATGACCTTCTGCCCCCGGTAGCGCGCCTCGACCATGAAGTGCGCGTCGGGTGTGCGGGTCACGGGAACGTTGGAACCCCACATGACGAGGTAGGAGGAGTTCCACCAGTCCGCCGATTCGGGCACGTCGGTCTGGTCGCCGAACACCTGTGGGCTTGCGACGGGAAGGTCGGCGTACCAGTCGTAGAACGACAGCATCGTGCCACCGAGCATCGAGATGAAACGAGAACCCACCCCATGCGAGACGACCGACATCGCGGGAATCGGCGAGAACCCGGCGATACGGTCAGGCCCATACTTCTTGATCGTGTGGACGTGGGCGGCGGCGACGATCTCCGACGCCTCGTCCCACGTCGCGCGAACCAGACCGCCCTTGCCGCGAGCCTGCTTGTAGGCGCGCTCGGTCGTGGGGTTGTCGACCACTGCGGCCCACGCGAGCACGGGGTCGCCCGTCTTCGCCTTCGCCGCACGGAACGCCTCCAGCAGCACCCCCCTCACGTACGGGTAGCGGATGCGCGTGGGCGAGTACGTGTACCAGCTGAATGCGGCGCCGCGGGGGCATCCGCGTGGCTCATACTCGGGCGAATCGGGCCCGACGAGGGGGTAGTCGGTCTGCTGGGTCTCCCAGGTGATGATGCCGTCTTTGACGAACACCTTCCACGAGCACGAGCCGGTGCAGTTCACCCCGTGGGTGGAGCGCACCTCTTTGTCGTGGGCCCACCGGTCGCGGTAGAACGAGTCGGCCTCGCGCCCTCCGGTGAGGAAGACGGAGCGCAGATCCTCGGACACCTTTCCCGGACGGATGAACCTGCCAAGGCTGAGGAGGGAATCTGCCAGCAGCCCGTCCGTTCCGGATCGGGGGGTGGTGGCGTTCTTGCGAGTGCTCACGGCGGCTCCTGAATCGCTGTGGGCGCCCCACGGTCGCATCGGCGCCCTGTTGTCAGTCTGTAGGCATGAATTTCTGATTGCAATGGCTCTTAGACGTGAAAAATGCGGACGCTCAGCCCGTGGCCCCTCGGTGTTCCCGTGCGGCACGACGCGAGCGATAAACACGGTCGATCTCACTGGTCTGGCGCGCACGGCTCGTGAAGAGTGGTGACGTGAACGGCACTCCCTATGCGGACGCGGTCGCCGAGAATGCCGCCAAAGATCTGCTGCGACTCAACATCCCCGGGCACAGTGCCGACGCCCAGGGCGCACCCGCGCTCTTCGACTTCTTCGGTGCCGACACGGTGCGCAAGGATGTCAGCCCGCTGCTGGGCGGCATCGACCTTGGTCCCGACAGTCCGCTTGCCCGATCGCTCGAACTGGCGGCCCAGGCGTGGGGGGCTCGGCGCACCTGGTTCCTGACGGGCGGTGCATCGCAGGCAAACCGGATGGGTGCACTCGTCATGGGCGCGCTCGGCCGCCCGGAGCAGCCCGTCGTCGTGCAGCGCAGCGCACACTCCAGTCTCATCGACGGGCTCATCCTCGCCGGGCTCACCCCCGTGTTCGCGCGACCCCTCATCGATGATCGGTACGGCATCGCACACGGGCTCGCCCCCGCCGAACTGGAGCGAGCCCTTCACGAAGCAAAAGACCCCCAGGGCGTCTACGTCGTGACACCGAGCTACTTCGGCGCCGTCGCCGACGTCGGTGCTCTCATCGAGGTGGCGCACGCGGCGGGCGTGCCGATCCTGGTAGACGAAGCATGGGGGGCTCACTTCGGGTTCCACCCCGACCTACCATCGAACGCGCTCGCGTACGGGGCCGACCTCGTCGTCTCCAGCACCCACAAGCTCGGAGGCAGCCTCACCCAGTCCGCCATGCTGCACCTCGGCCACGGACCCTACGCCGACGCACTCGAACCGCTCGTGCAGCGCGCCGAGCTTCTGACGATGACCACGAGCCCCAGCTCACTGCTGCTCGCCTCACTCGACCTCGCCCGCCACGCGCTGCAGACCGGGCACGAGCGCCTCGGCTCCTCGATCGAGGCGGGATCACGCATCCGGGAGCAGATTCGGCGAGGTGGGCGCTTCGAGATCGTCAGCGACAACTGGGCATTCGATGAGGTCGTCACGACCGACCCCCTGCGAATCTCCGTCGACGTGCGCAGCGCCGGGCTGAGCGGACACGCTGTGCGCGACGAACTCATCCGGTCGGCGGGCATCTACACCGAGATCTCCACCGACTCGTGCATCGTCGCCTTCCTCGGCCCCGGCTTCGCGCCCGAACCGAGCCGTTTTGTCGATGCGCTCCACGCGCTCACGCCCACCAAGGCGCTCGCCTACACCCCGACCCACTCACTCCCGCTGCCACGATTCGGCGAACTGCGCATGCGACCGCGAGACGCCTGGTTCGCCCCCGCCGAAACCGTTCCCGCCCACGACGCCGTCGGGCGCGTCAGCGCCGACACCCTCGCCGCCTACCCACCCGGCATCCCCAACCTGCTCCCCGGCGAAATCATCACCGCCGAGGCGGTCGAGTTCCTGCGGACCGTCGCGGCAAGTCCCGGCGGGCACGTTCGCGGCGCGATCGACGCATCCGTGGATCGCCTGCGCGTCGTCGCAGACTGACGGGCACAACTAGGAGAACGCCGCGATCCCCGTCTGTGCACGACCCAGAATGAGGGCGTGCACGTCGTGGGTTCCCTCGTAGGTGTTGACGACCTCGAGGTTCACGAGGTGGCGGGCGATGCCGAACTCGTCGCTGATGCCGTTGCCGCCC
The DNA here is from genome assembly GCA_035444505.1 of Terrimesophilobacter sp. Lineage (GTDB taxonomy): Bacteria > Actinomycetota > Actinomycetes > Actinomycetales > Microbacteriaceae > Terrimesophilobacter. The sequence continues at coordinate 19,617 of DAOMOV010000004.1, read as the reverse complement.
AGCATGTCGCGGGCCTGCCGTGCGATGTCGAGCGCCTTGCCGGCGTTGTTGCGCTTCATGATCGACGTGATCTCGGGAGTGGCCGTGCCCTCGTCTTTCATGCGGCCGAGCCTGAGGTTGCCCTGCAGGCCGAGCGCGATCTCCGTCTGCATGTCGGCGAGCTTCTTCTGAATGAGCTGGTTCGCGGCGAGCGGACGACCGAACTGCTGCCGGTCGAGCACGTACCGACGGGCCGTGTGCCAGCAGTCCTCCGCCGCACCGAGTGCACCCCAACTGATGCCGTAGCGAGCCGAGTTGAGGCACGTGAACGGCCCCTTCAGGCCACGGATGTCGGGAAACGCGTTCTCCTCGGGGCAGAACACGTCGTCCATCACCACCTCCCCCGTGATCGACGCGCGCAGCCCCACCTTGCCGTGGATCGCGGGAGCACTGAGCCCCTCCCAGCCCTTCTCGAGCACGAAGCCGCGGATGTCTCCCGCCTCGTCCTTGGCCCAGACGACGAACACGTCGGCGATGGGGCTGTTGGTGATCCACGTCTTCGTACCGTTCAGCCGGTAGCCGCCGTCGGCCTTTGTCGCTCGCGTCGTCATGCCGCCCGGATCGGAGCCGTGGTCGGGTTCGGTGAGGCCGAAGCATCCGATCAGCTCGCCGCTGGCCAGCCGGGGGAGGTATTTCTCCTTCACCGCCTCGTGCGCGAACTCGGCGATCGGCACCATCACGAGCGAGGACTGCACGCTCATCATCGAGCGGTACCCGGAGTCGACCCGCTCGACCTCGCGCGCGATCAGCCCGTAGCTGACGTAGCCGAGCTCGCTCCCCCCGTACTGCTCCGGAATCGTCGCCCCGAGCAGCCCGATCGCGCCCATCTCGCGGAAGATCTCGGGATCGGTGTGCTCGCTGCGGAACGCCTCGAGCACGCGGGGCGCAAGTCTTTCCTGCGCGTACTTCGCTGCCGTGTCGCGGATCATCCGCTCGTCGTCGGTGAGCTGCTCGTCCAGGTGCAGCGGATCGTGCCAGGTGAAGCCGGATGCCATGGCTCAAGTCTGGCGTATGGCTCACTCAGCCGGTTCAGACCGGGCCGGGTTTTTTCTGTCGCCTCGACTACTCGCCCGACGCGGCATCGGCCGCAGCGGTGGCGGTCTCAATGGCCTGCGCCATCGCCGCCGCGGGGCCTGTTCCACCCGCCGCGGCGTGACCGGCTGCGTATCCCGCGATGAAGGTTGTCAGGGGTGCCGCTGGGCGCACCACGTTGCGTGCTGCGACCCCCGCGAGATCGAGGATGTCGTCGACCTCGAGGGGCAGTTCGGCGTGTCCGAGAGCCTCAGAGACGGTGGCCGCCCAGTCGTCGATGCGGGCGCGCTCTTCGCTGTTCATGATTCCTCCGTTGTGGTGCGTGCGGTCGGTGTCACGGTGTTGAGTTTCATTGTGGTGGGTGTTCGTTGTCAGCGGGGTTTCTCACGACACCGAGCGCTGCGGCGTCCTCCCACGTGTCGACGTCAGCCGTGGCGCCCCCGGGCACGGTGATCGGGGTGAGCTCGAGGTCAGCCACGAGTCGCTGCACGGCGAGCCCGTCGAGCTGATCGGCGTGCGCGGCTATCGCCGCCGTGAGGGGTGCCGCGCGGTAGATGCTTGCCAAGGGCTGGCGTCGGCCGTCACCGTCGACCACGACGATGCCGTCGGCGCGGATGCCGGTACCGGAGTCGGATGCCAGCGCGGCCAGCAGCAGTGGAACCGCACGGCCGATGTGAGGCATGTCACACGCGAGCACGAGCACGGCGTCGGCGGCTGGGACGTGCTCCCTCAGCCTGCGCAGACCCGCCGCGATAGCGGCTGCGGGACCGCCGAACGGTGGCTGCTCGCGCGCGAGGAGTACCCCGTCGGGCAGCGGCTCGGCGGGCTCTGGGCCGACGACAACGATCTGGCGGGCGTGGCGGGCTGCGGTGAGCGTGCGCGCGAGGAGGCTGACGCCGTCGCGCTGCAGCCGGGCCTTGTCGGTTCCGCCGAGGCGGCGTGAACGACCACCCGCGAGCACAACAGCGTCAACCACCACACCGCAACTCTACGCACGCGGCGGGTGAGACGAACCCCAGCCTGCTCACCATCCACACCGGAAGCGTCAAGGTGTACGGGCTCCCAGCAACCGGTCACGAACACGTCATTCGGATGCATCGACGCCGAGCGCGATCCTGGCCGCTGGGCCGGAACCGGCCGCATCCTGAATCTGCCTTATCCTGAATCTGCCGCTGTGGGGTATGACCGTCGCCGAACTGAGCGCGATGCGCTGACTGACGCGACCGCGTCGCGGTGTCTCTTTTCCACAGCCCGCGAGAAGTTTCCCGTCAGATGTCGATCCTTCTGCGTACCATGGGGACATGGTGGATACGGAACTCAGGCAACAGCTTGATCGACTCAGTCCTTCGGAGTTGGCTGAGCTTCGTGACGTGATCCAAGCCAAGCTCGAGGGTGACGTGCCCGCTGGCCAGTGGGTGATCGTGGAGGAGCGCGTCGCTGAGGCAGACGCGAACCCGGGCGACTACGTCACTCTCGATGAGTGGAAGGCGCGCCGCCGGACTCGTCACACCGCGTGACCTACACCGTCCGGCTCCTCGCTCAAGCCCAGCGAGACCTCACCGACATCGAATCGTATTACGACGAGCACGTTCCACGTGAGAGAGAACGATGCCTCGACTCGATCGAGACAGCCTTGGGCTGGGTCGCTGCCCACGCTCACCAGCCGTCAATGACCCGCCTCGGGTTGCGCCACATCAGCACGGAGACGTTCCGCTACTACATCTGGTACCGCCTTTTCGAGGAGGAACGGTTCGTGCAGGTCGTCGCCATCCTGCACCATCGCCGTGGCGACGATGTCCTTGCCGAGCGGGTTCCCTGATTCCCGCCACTACCGGGCGTCGATGCGCATGTGACGGCATCGCTCGAGGTCCTCTTTTGCGCAGCGTATCCGGTCTGCGCGGCGGCACCGCACGGTTGCCGACCCCCGAGCAACCGCGTCCCGTCTTCTCGGTGTGCTGGACGAGGAACTCATGAAAGATGCCTGGTCGTGAAGGAGTGGCTTGTCGACAAGTTCGCACTTGCGCGCCTCCCGTACGCGGCAGACCCCGACGAGCGGCTCTCCCTCGCGCCCGACGCCCCGTAATGATTCTGACTCACGGCCGGAGGCTGATGGCACTGCGGCCTACAACCGAAGGCGTCGTCGATTGTTCGGATGTCTTGTGGCGGTGAGTAAGGGATTCGAACCCTTGGTTGCTTGCACAACACACGCTTTCCAAGCGTGCTCCTTCGGCCACTCGGACAACTCACCCAGGGGACCAGCGTGCACCATCCTAACCGATGGGCGCTCGATTCCTTTCGCCGCGCATCCGCCCGACAACTACTCCTCCACAGCGACAGGGGAGCGGATGTTTGTCACAGGCGGCCCTGAGCGGTGCCGGCGCACCGGCGGCAACCTCGTACTGTCACATCACTGGAAATAGTGATCGTCACAGTGCACACTGGTGGACAAGGAGGCCCCCGTGAACGACCCCCAGATTTGGACCATGATCGCCGTGTTCGCGACACTGATGCTCGGCGGCATGACTCTGATGACAACGTTCATCAACCGCACGATGTCGGCGGGCTTCCGGGCCGTTGACGCCAAGTTCGAAGCAGTGAACGCACGCTTCGACTCTCTCGAGTTTCGACTTGAGCACCTCGACCGCGACGTCGCGGCGATTGCTCGTCAGGTGTGGGGCGGTGGCGAGCGCCACAACGACGGCTGAGCACGCCCGCAGTTCGCCTCCTCCACACAGCAGTGTGGCGGAGCCCGAAGGCCCCGCCACACTGTGTCACCCCTTGCGGGCCGTTCTCGCTAGGAGATGGCCGAGCACGCGGAGGTGTAGTTCGCCGCGCTGAAGGTCGAGCCGGAGAAGAACGCTTCCACGGTCCTCAGGCCGAGTTCGACATCAGCATCGGGCGCGGAGATCGTGACCTCCGTGGCCGGGGAGTCACTGCCCGTGAGGGAGTAGCTCATGTTCTGGCCCATACCCGCATACGACACGGTGAGACCATCGACAGCGGCCCGCACACCCTCGCGGGTGAGGTCACCGTTGGCGGCCGCAGCCTCGAGCACGGCAAGAATCGGGTAGCTGGACGCCCATCCGATCACGTAACCGTGGTTCGCGGGCAGCTCGCCACCGAGCGATGCCTTGATGTCGGCGATGCCCTGGCTGCTGCCATCCCACCCTTCAAACGGGCTCATGTGGTTGTAGAGCCCGACGAGCGCAGGAGCGGCGGCACTGCCCAGCAGCGCGGGGTTCCAGGTCGGCAGCGACCCCAGGAAGCGCCCCTGGAATCCGGAGGCCGCGAGCTTGCCCACGATCTCCGCAGTCTCCGCCGGACCCACCGCGAGCACCACCGCATCGGGGGCGGCGGCGAGAACAGCCGCGACAACCGCATCCTGGTTACCGGTCACCTGGTTCGGACCGGTGGGGATGGATGTCGCGGTAGCCCCGTTGGCTTCAGCCCACTTCTCGACGCCCGCAGCGGAGTCCCCGCCGTAGTCACCCGGGTAGCCGACCGCCACAACCGAGGAGGGCTGGCTGAACGCGCCGGAGAGCCAGTCAAGACCCAGCATCGACTCCGTGCAGTACGAGTAGCCGTTCTGCAGGATGATGCCCTCGTCTGACTCCGCGAAGTTGTAGCCCGACCACCACGACGCGGGAGCGGCCACAATATTGGCCTCATCCATGTCGGCGAGCACACCCTGCGTGTTCACGGTTCCCAGGGTCTGCGCGAGGGCGAGAATCTCTCCCTCGATCTCCTGGTACGCGGCCGCGTGCTCCGCGGCCTGGTACTTGGTGTCGCGCGTGTACGTGTCAATGTCGACATCGAAACCGCCGATGCCACCATTGGCGTTCACTTGCGCCCAGAACGCGCGCTGCCCATCGGTGACGGGCACCGCGAGAGCCGCGAACGGTCCCTCGGTGAGGTCGGAGAGCACGCCGAGGTAGATGCACCCGTTGTCGGGGTTCACCGCGTCGGGGCATGCCTCCGCGGTGACGCCAGCTCCGAACGTGATGCCCTCGTCCGTGGCTTCTCCGCCCTCATCGAGCGGGGTACAGCCCGTGAGGGCCATGAGGCCCACGGTAGCGACGGCGGCAAGCGTCAGCGCGTGCCGCCGGTATTTCTTGTACATGTTGTTCTCCTTACTGTGTTTCATTGGTGCGGTTGGTGGTGCAATGGTCGGTCGGTCAGTACTTGAATGGCCAGGCTTTGAAGTAGTTGCGGATGCGTATCCACACCCCGAACAATCCCCTCGGCTCGAGCGTCATGAACAGTACGATGAGCACCCCGAAGAGGATGGTCTGCAGCTGGTAGACGTTGAGCAGCCCGCCCGAGCCGGCGCCGCCGAGGAACGGCAGCATGGGGGCGAGCGCTTCGAGGAGTTTGGGAACGAGCACCACGAAGGCGGCACCGATGATGGAGCCGGAGATGGTGGCGGCTCCACCGATGACGACAACGGCGATGATGTCGATGGAGAGGAACAGGTTCCACTGCTCCGGCGAGATGCGCCCGATGAGCATGGAGTAGAGGGCACCGGCGAGACCGGCGAGAGCGGACGACAGCGCGAACGCGAGGGTCTTGGTGCGCAGGAGCGAGACGCCCATGACTTCGGCGGCGATGTCGCGGACGCGCACCGCCGCGAACGCGCGTGCGGTGCGGCTGCGGGCAAGGTTCTTCACCCCGATGGCGGCGAGTACGAGCACGACGAGGGTGAGCAGGTACATGGCGACCTGCTCGGTCATGATGAGTGGGCCGATGCGGTAACCGCCCGAGAGGTCCATGCCGAAGAGCACCGGCTCGGCCACGCCGCGACCGACACCCTGACCGCCCGACACGTTCGTCCACTGCTTGAAGAGCTGCTCGCCGAGCATGAGCAGCCCGATGGTGAGGATCGCCAGGTAGAGGCCGCGCACGCGCATCGCGATGGGGGCGACAAGAAGGCCGATGATTCCGGGGATGATCGCCGCGAGCGGCAGAACGATGGCAAGGTCGAGCTCGAGGCCCCAGACGACTCGGCCGGGCGTGCCGCCGAGCACGGCACCGGTGTAAGCGCCGAGGCCCATGAAGAACGCATGCCCGATGGAGATCTGCCCCGCATAGCCCGTGAGCAGGTTCAGACCGAGGCCCGCGATCGCGAACACGAACACGGTCGCCAGCAGGTAGGTGAGGCTGCGGTGGATGAGGAAGGGGGCCGCCGCGGCGACGAGGAGAAGGATGAGCATCCACACCCGCTTGTACCGGGTGTTGACGATGGCGTGCTCGGCCGTGTAGCTCGTGAACAGTCGCGGTCTTCCGTTGCGAGCCCAGCGACCCACTGTGCCGTGGGCAGCCCCGCGGTCGAGTTCGCTGCGGTCGGCAAGCCACGCGGACTGGCCGGTGAGTCGGCGCGTGGGGTCGGCCTCGCGCGTCACGGTCTCCTCGCCGTTCGCCGGACGTGTCGATGTGTCGGTCACAGGCGCTGCACCTCCCTGGTGCCGAAGATGCCGTAGGGCCGCACGAGCAGCACGATGATCATGACGAGGTAGGGGGCGACGTTCTCGAAGTTGGGGCCGAGCCACGGGGCATGGATGGGCTGGTAGGCGGAGGTGAGCGCCGCGACGAGCCCCACCACGAGGCCGCCAACGATCCCGCCCTTGAGCGAGTCGAGCCCGCCGATGATGATTGCGGGCAGCACGACGAGCGAGAACAGCGCATCAGTGGCCTGAACGACCCCACCATTGGCGGCAAGCAGCACACCGCCGAGCGCGGCAAGACCACCTCCGATGGCCCAGGCGATCGAGAAGACGCGACCCACGTTGACCCCCTGCGCGAGGGCGATCTCCTGGTCGAAGGAGGTTGCCCGCATCGCCAGGCCGAGGCGCGAACGACCCAGCCACAGCACGAGCACGGTGAGCACGACGACGGCGATGACGATGCGCGCAATCGTGTTCTCGTACACGAGCACACCGCCAGCGCACCCACCGGCAGAGGCATCACCGCCGAGGCAGAGCGAGTTCAGTTGCCACGGATCGCCCACGGTGCGGGGTCGTGAGTCGAAGAGGCGGAACGCGACGATGAGGAGGGCGATGAAGAGCCCGATGGTGACGATCGCCGTGGAGAAGACGGGGCGCCCCACCATGGGCCGGATGGCGATCCGCTCGACCCCAGCCGAGAGGAGCCCGACGACGATCATCGCAAGCGGCACCGCGACGAAGAAGGGGATGCCGGCGTCGACGGCGAACGCCGATGTCGCGAAGCTGCCGAGGATGAACAGGGCCGGCTGGGCGAAGTTGAGCACGCCCGTGGCGCGGTAGATGACGACGAAGCTCACCGCGATGATGGCATACACCGAGCCGATACCGAGCCCCGAGATCAGTGCCTGCAGGAAGGTCGTCATCCGTCCCTCCCCAGGTCCGCCCCAGCGTACTCTTCGGTGCCGCCGTACATGTCGTCGATGAGGTGCGGCACGGTCGCGGCGAAGGCAGCGCGCTTGAGCTTCTGGGTCGCGGTGAGCTCGCCATCCTCGTGGTCGAGCTCCTTGTGCAGGATGCGGAACTTGCGCAGCGTCTCCACGCGCGCGAACTTCGTGTTGGTGGCCCGCACCACCCCTGCGATGAGGTCCACCACCTCGGGGCGCGTGGCGAGGTCGCGGTAGGTCGTGTACTGGATGTGCCGCCGCACCGCCCAGTCGGCGACCGCATCGAACTCGATCTCGATGAGCACCGTGAGGTAGGCCCGCCGGTCGCCGATGACGATCGCCTCCCGCACGTAGGGGGAGGCCTTGAGCGAGTTCTCCAGCTCACTCGGGGAGACGTTCTTGCCGCCCGCCGTGATGATGATGTCCTTGATGCGGTCCACGATGCGAAGGTGGGTGCCCTCGACCCACTCGCCCACGTCACCCGTGTGCAGCCATCCGTCGTCGTCGACCATCTCGTGGGTCGCGGTGGGGTTGTTCCAATAGCCGACGAAGTTGCCCGCGTGACGGGTCAGCACCTCTCCCGTGCTCTCGTCAACCCTCAGCTCGATGCCGGGCTGGGGTTCACCGACCGTACCGATGCGCATCCGCCCCACCATGTTGGTGGTGGCGACGGCTGCGTTCTCGGTCTGACCGTACGCCTCGTAGATGGGCACGCCGATACCGAGGAAGTACAGCAGCACATCGGGTGCGATAGGGGCGGCACCCGAGAGCGCGTGTCGCACCTTCGACAGACCGAGGTGCTTGCGCAGCGTGCGCAGCGCGAGCAGCCACGCGACCGCGTACAGGATGCGAGACGTGGCAGTGTGGTCGCCCCCGTTCGCGGCGCGCGCACGACCCACGGTTGCGGCGAGACGTGCCGCGGCACCGTAGCAGACGCGCTTGAGCCACGACGCGTTCGCCGTCTTGATGACGACCGCGGTCTCGATCTTCTCCCAGATGCGGGGCACCGCGAACAGTCGAGTGGGCTGAACCTCCGCAAGGTCGGAGGTAACGGTGTCGATCGACTCGGCGAAGTGGATGAGCATGTGCTGGTTCAGGTGCACCCAGTTCGTGATGGTGCGCTCCACGACGTGGGAGAGGGGCAGGTACGACAGCATGATGTCGCGGTCGCTGAGGCCCTCACCGAAGACGCCGTCGGTGGCGCTGAAGCAGCGCGTGCCGAAGGAGACGTTCTCGGCGCTGAGCATCGCACCCTTGGGGGGGCCCGTCGTTCCCGAGGTGTAGATGAGGGTGACGAGGTCGTCGGGCGTACGGCCCGCATCCACCTCGTCGAGCAGACCGGGGTTCGAACGCCGGTGCTCGGCCCCGCGTTCGAGGAGTTCGTCGACACTGATGAGCCACTCGTGACCGTGGTCGGTGAGGCCGCGGGAATCGAGGTAGACGACCCACTCGAGGTCCGGGCAGTCGTCGAACACCTCGATGGCCTTGTCGACCTGCTCCTGGTCTTCGGCGACGAGCACTCGGGCCCCGCAGTCGCCGAGCAGGTAGCGCACCTCAGTCGACGGGTTCGTGGGGTAGAAGCCGACGATGACGGCGCGCAGCATGGCGGAGCCCACATCGGTGTAGAGCCACTCGGGGCGATTGTCGGCCTGGATGGCGACCCGGTCGCCCACACCGACGCCGAGTGCGGCGAGACCGAACGCGAAGGCTTCGGCGTGGTCGAGGTAGTCCTGCCAGGTGATGGACTGCCAGATTCCGAGCTTCTTCTCACGCAGGGCGATCTGCTCGCCGCGCTCGCGTGCTGCCGCGCGCAGCAGGCGGGGCATGTAGAGGATGTCGGCGGCAACGACCGTGGAGTTGGTCGAGGCGGTGGTCTGTGTCGTCATTGGTCACCCCCGTCGGCGGGGTCGATGACACTGCCGAGGTAGGCGGCGATGACGGCGGGGTCAGCCTGTACCTGGTCGGGGGTGCCGGTGGCGATCTGTCTGCCGAAGTCGAGCACGGTGACGCGGTCGGCGAGGTCCATGACGAGTCGCATGTCGTGTTCGACGAGGATCATGGCGATGCCGAGCTCGGTGCGGATGTCCATGATGAACCGCGCCATGTCTTCGGTCTCTTCGACGTTCATGCCGGCGACGGGCTCGTCGAGCAGCAGCAGCTCGGGCTCCATGGCGAGAGCTCGTCCCACTTCGATGCGTTTCTTGATGCCGTAGGGGAGGATGCCGACGGGCAGGTGCCGCACGGTGGCGAGGTCGAGGAAGTCGATGATGTTCTCAACCGCACGACGCGAGGCGATTTCGGCGCGTTTCGCGCGGGGCAGCCACAGGAGCGCCTCCCACCACCCGGCGGTGATGAGGTTGTGGCGGCCGAGGAGCAGGTTCTCGAGCACGGTGAGGTTGTCGAAGAGTTCGATGTTCTGGAAGGTGCGGGCGATGCCGCGCTTCGCAATCGCGTCGGGACGCATCCCGAGCAATGACTCACCGCGGAAGGCGATGCTGCCCTGCGAGGGCCGGTACACGCCGGAGATGCAGTTGAAGGTGGATGTCTTGCCCGCCCCGTTGGGGCCGATGACGGCGAACAGTTCGCCGGGGTGCACATCGAAGCTGACGTCGTCGAGTGCGGTCGCGCCGCCGAAGGCGAGGCTGAGGTTCGCCACGGAGAGCAGGGGACCGGTCATGACAGCCACCGCTTCTTCTTGGCGTAGTGCTTGACGTCGCGCAGGGAACCGGATCCTGCGCCGACACCGAGATAGTACTCCTGGATGGTTTCGTCGTTGCGCAACTCTGCGGCTGGGGCATCCATCACCGTGCGACCGTTTTCGAGCACGTAGCCGTGGTCGGCGACGGCGAGTGCCATGGCTGCGTTCTGCTCGATGAGGAGCACGCCGACACCGTCCTGGTTGATCTCGACGATGAGGTTGCGGATCTGTTCGACAATGCGGGGGGCGAGGCCGAGGCTCGGCTCGTCGAGAAGCAGGTAGGTGGGTTCGGACATCAGGGCGCGCCCAATGGCGAGCATCTGCTGTTCGCCACCGGAGAGGTATCCGGCTCGGTCATTCCGCCGCGCCGCGAGCACGGGAAAGCGCGTGTAGATGTGCTCCATGTTGCCGGCGATGGTGGAACCGGGTCGAGTGTGGGCGCCGATCTTGAGGTTCTCATCGACGGTGAATTCGACGAGGATGCGCCGCCCCTCCATGACCTGGCTGATTCCAGCGCGCACGATGTCGCTGGCGCGGCTCGGCAGCGGCACGTCGTCGAGGGTGACCTGGCCTTTGGTGATCGCGCCACGGTGGATATCGAGGAGTCCGGTGATGGAGCGCAGCAGGGTGGTCTTGCCGGCCCCGTTGGCTCCGAGAAGCGCCACGATCCTGCCCGCGGGTATCTGGATGCTGGCCCCTCGCAGTGACAGCATCACGTCCTCATACACGACCTCGAGGTTGCGGACAGCCAGCAAGCAGGACTCCTCTTCGTTGAGTAGTTGCGTTCAACAATGCCCTGAGCGGCATATCGGCGTCAATTGCTTAGTAGGTTTCGTCCACGCCTTTGCCGCGACCCGACAGAATCAGGATGCGCGCCGCGCGAGAGCGGTTCGGATGCGCAGACTGCGCTGTGACTCGGGGTACCGCTCGACCATGGCCCGAAGCTCGTCGGCGCCGACGCTCGCACCGAAGGGTTCAGTGCCGGGCTCGAGCATCACACCGTCGGCGAGGGCGCCCACGATGACAGGGTCGAAGCCGATGTCGTCGACGAGGCGGGCCACGAGCGCGAGGTCGTCGGGGTGATCCCCGGCAATGCCGATCGCGGTGCGGTCGGAGGCCCCAGCGGGCCTGGCCTCGTCGTCGATGTCGTGGTAGCCGACATGGTTGAGCGCTTTGACGACGCGGGATCGGTCGAGGTGCCGCTGCACGAGCTCACTCGTGGTGATGAGCGGGTCGGTGAGCTCATCGGGAAAGCCATCGACCTCCCACCAGTAGTTGGTGGCGTCGATGACGAGCTTGTCGGCCAGATCGTCCGCCGACACGGTGCGCAGCTTTCCGAGGGGGATGGCGAGGATGACGATGTCGGCGCGGGCCGCGACATCCTGCGCGGTCGCCACGGTTGCTCCCGGCGCGAGCACCTCAATGGTCAGCGCGATGCGCTGCGGGTCACGCGAGGTGCCCACGACGACGTCGTAGCCGACGTCGACGATGAGTCGCGCCAGCACCGAGCCGAGTTTGCCCGCACCGAGGATGCCGATGACGGGTTTGCGAACAGCGTCTTTCCGCATGTGACACCCCCTTCGCGACTTCGCCTCTCCCCCTCAGTCAACCGGAGCATCCGCCCCGCTATTCCGCTTGCGCCGCGCGCATTGACGACCATGCTCGGCAAGGTTGAGAGAACATCAGTCGTCGCGGAGACCCCAGGGCTGGGCGTAGCCGCCGTCGGACTCGGGGGCGGCCATGAGGTCGAGGAACGGCTTCGCGTCGAACGCCTCCGGGCCCAGCACGCCGGTGCCCGACCAGGCACCCGTGGCGAGCAGTTCGAGCGCGATCACCGGGTTGAGGGCCGTCTGCCAGACGACGCACTGGCTTTCGTACTCCGCCATCGTCCACTCGTTGTCGGCCACGTGGTACAGATAGCTCGACCGGGGCTTGCCGTCGAGGCCGGTGCCGGTGACCCACACTCCCGCGCAGGTCTTGCCCGTCATCCGTGGTCCGATCGTGGCGGGGTCGGGCAGGGCTGCGGCGACAACGTCACGCGGGGCGACCTCGACGGGGCCGGATGCGCTGCGCACCCTGATCGGTGTCGTCGAGTCGAGCGAGAGCAGGTTGAGGGTGCGCAGCACGCCGATGAACTCCTCGCCGAGCCCGTACTTGAAGGTGACGCGCTTCGCGTCGAGCCAGCGCGGCATGAGCAGCACCTCTTCGTGCTCCACATTGACGCACTCGACTGGTCCGATGCCCTCCGGAAAATCGAACACCTCCGGTTCGCTGAACGGGGGCGTTGTGTACCAGCCGCGGTCCTTCTCCCAGATGACGGGCGGGTTGAGGCACTCCTCGATCGTGGTCCAGATGCTGAACGAGGGCGCGAAGATCTCCTTGCCGGTCTCATCCCGCACGACGAGGTTGGCGCCGTCGCGCACCGCCAGCTCATCGACCTCCGTGAAGAGGTGGTCGACGGCGTAGCGTGCGAAGACATCCGAGAGCCCCGGTTCGACGCCGATACCGACGAGGGCGAGCCTGCCCGCCTTCTCCCAGTCGGGGGCCTGCGCGAACTGATCGTCGCCGAGTTTCACCCCTGTCTCCCGGTACGGGTCGGTGGGGTGCGGCTCCGAGAGGCTCATCGCCATGTCGAGGTAGTCGGCATCGGCCGCGAGCGCTCCCGCGAAGATCGTCGGCACGAACTTGGGCTCCACCGCGTTCATCACGTGGGTGGCCCTGTGCTCGCGCGCCAGGGCCGCGACGGAGTCGGGGTCGGAGGCGTCGATGCGGGCCGCCACGAACCGGTCACCCTGCGGGCCGTGCCGCTGCTCGATCCACCCCACCGTCGCCTCCGCGCGGGCAAGATCGTAGTCGCTGACGATCATCGTCTCGAAGAATGAGCGGCGTGCTGCGATCTTGGCGATCGCGTTTCCGACGCCGCCCGAACCGACAAGGAGAATTCGCATGACCCCGAGGCTAGTGGTTGCGCAGCCGCTTGACGAGGGTCTGCCGCGTCGGCGCGCGCGGTGAATTCGGTGACCACTGCGAACAACTACGCTCTAGTCGTGGGTGAGATTGCGGCGGGCTCTGGGGCTGGCCCGCGCGGCGCGAACGGGCGCGGGCGCCGTTCGATCGCCACGGTTCTGCAGCTCACCAGCCAGACGAGCATGAGTTTCGGGTCGAGCCTTGCCGGTATCGCGATCCCCATCGTCGGTGGTGTTGTGGTCGTCGCGGTTCGGCAGCTCATGACGGCCCTCTTTCTGCTGCCCGTCACACGACCCCGGGTGCGCGGCCGCACCCTCGGACACTTTCTCCCCGCCGTCTGGCTCGGTGTCGCCCTCGCGGTCATGAATGTGAGCTTCTACGAGGCGATCGGCCGCATCGAACTGGGAACCGTGGTGACGATCGAGTATCTGGGGCCGCTCGCGATCGCCCTCCTCGGCGCGAGGCGTCTGCTCGACCTGCTCTGCGCGATCGCGGCCGGTGTCGGAGTCGTCATTCTCGCTGGCGGTGGCGTGAGTGCCCTTGACCCGCTCGGGGTGGGCCTCTCCGTGCTCGCCGGGGTCGGCTGGGCCAGTTACATTCTGCTCACCCGGCTCGCCGGGGAACGGTTTCCCGGTCTCGAGGGACTCGCGCTCGCCAGCGTCGTCTCACTGCTGCTCACCGCCCCCGTCGCACTCTTCGTGCTCGACTTCTCGGGGCTTACCTGGCCCATCGTCGGCCTGCTCGTGGCGATCGGCATCCTCTGCTCAGCGATCCCCTACAGCCTGGACATCATCGTGCTGCGCCGCATCACACCGCGTCTGTACTCGATCATCACCGCCCTCGCCCCGGCGAGCGCCACCCTCATGGGCTGGCTGGTTCTCGGTCAGGTGCTCAGCGGATGGCAGCTGTTCGCCATCGGACTAGTCTGCACTGCCGCCATCACCGCGATCGCCACTCAGCGCAACCCTCGCGCCACCGAACTGGAAGCAACCGCAGCGACCACACCGTAGGCATCCGGCGGCCCATTCACCCCCGAAAAGGGGATCAAATGGGCTTTTGATCAATCGATAGGCTTGACACGGCTTACGGGGAAGGACACTCATGCGCCTGCGCACCATCGGCGCGAGCCTCGGCGTGCTCGCACTCGTCGGAGCAGGCCTCCTCGTACCCGCCACCCTCGCCACCGCTGCCGCACCCGACAGCGTTGACGTCACCGGCACGTTCGGCACACCCTCGGTCGACAACCCCCGCATCGGTCTGCAAGGAACCTGGACGGTGCCCGCCGGATCACCCGATGTCACCACCGTTCAGGTGCGCCACAGCACCGACCCGAGCTTTGCGACGTCCACCGCGTGGTGCAACGCCACCGTGAACGCGTCGCTCGGCACCTGGACCTGCGGCCCCGCCCAAGGCGGGCAGCTGCAGCACGGAGCGAACTATTTCCAAGCCACCGCCGACAACGGAGACGGCCCCGTCACGAGCACCACCTGGCCGCCCGGCGGGCACAGCTTCGACCGCACCCCCACCATCACCACCCCCGCCAACGGGGCCGTCACCAACGACGCCGCGATCACGTTCAGCGGTGCCGCCTACCCGAACGCCGAAGTGTACGTCGAGGTGCCTGCTGTGCAGGGCTCGCCAGCGATCGCCCTGTGCACCGTCTTCGCCGATGCGAGCGGCGCCTGGACCTGCGGCACCGGCACACTCTACAGCCACCCCGACGGCACCTACTCGATCGAAGTCTCCGACACGACTGCCAACCTGTTCGCCGCCCCGCACTCGATCACCACCGACTACACGGCACCAGCGGCACCCGTCATCACGTATCCCCCCGCCCTGCACATCACGACCGACACAAACCACGTCATCGCCGGCACCGGCGAACCCGGGGCGACCGTGCACGTTGAATACCCGGTGTCCGACGTCTGTTCGACACTCGTCGACGGCCTGGGGTTCTGGGCCTGCCCCATCAACCTCCCCGGCACCGGCACGCACCAGATCTCGGCAACGCAGACGGATGCCGCGGGCAACGACTCGACACCGACAGCACAGCAGTCGATCACCGTCGTCGCCGAGACCATCATCACCGGCCCCGCCGATGGTTCGGCCCTCGCCGACCCGCTGCCCACCGTCTCCGGCACCGCCGAGCCAGGCGCGAACATCACCGTGCAGTTCTTGGGGCCGAGCACCCCCACATGCACGACGGTCGCCAACGGTGCGGGTGTCTTCTCGTGCGCCCCCTCCGTGCCGCTGTCCCCGGGCGGCTACCAGGTGCGCGCCGAGAACACTTCCCTTGCGCTCATGTCGAGTCCGCTCAGCCTCACGATCGTTGATGCGACCCCCACGATCACCGCCCCGGCCAACGGATCGACCACGACCGACGTGCGCCCCACGCTCAGCGGAATGTACACGGGCACCGACGTCACAACCGTCATCGTTCAACTCTCCACCAACGGCGGCATCAGCTACAGCGTCTACTGCATCGACCCCGCCCCCACCGGCACGTTCTCCTGCGCCTCCACGACAACCGATATCGCCCTGGGCGCGAACCTCTTCTTCGCCGAGAGCTACGTCGGCGCAGCCCTCGTCGCGAGCGGAACCGACATCACCGTGACCCGCGCATCCGCACCCCCGCCTCCCGCACCTCCGGCACCCCCGACACCACCCGCGCCCAGCCCCCCACCGCCGACGCCCCTCGTGTGGTCGTTCGCCTTGGACAGCACCGGCCCCGTCGGCCCCGGCGCGACCGTCACCATCACCGCGAACGGTCTCCCCGTCGGCAGCGAGGTGACCATCGAACTCCACTCGACGCCGCGCACGCTCGGCAACACCACGGTCGGCCCCGACGGCGCCCTCAGCTACGCCGCCGTCATCCCCGACGACGCGGAGCCCGGCGACCACACCTTCGTGCTCACCCTCACCCCGCCCGGCGGCGTGGCCTCCACCGTCACGCACCCCATCAGCATCACGCCAGCACCACCCACAGTCGATCCCGCACAACCCGACGCCGAGCCCGAGCCCGTCGCCGGGCCTGAAGCGCAGGTTCCGGATGCTTCGGCCACCGTCACCTTCCGCGACCCCCTCCCCGAGAAGCCCCGCACCGACCCGGCGGCGCCGACGTCGCTGACGGAGAGCGTGCCCACGGCCATGGAGGTCGTGCTGAGCCCCGTGAGCATTCTGACGGCGGGTGGTATGGCGCTCGCGCTGCTCATTCTCGTGGCGCTGCCGACGGAGATTCTCAACACGACGATCTCGGCGAACTCGCGCCGGTTCGGCAGGGTGTTCACCTGGTTCGATGACGCGACCACGCGGGCGGGCGAGTGGCTGGCGCGAGTGTTCCGCACGACTGCAGTGCCCGCTGTGCTGCTCGTCGCGCTCACCGCGATCGTCTTCTCGTTCTCCGACCCCGCCGTCGGCTTCGATGTTGCGAGCCTGCGCCTGTTCGCCTCGCTCGGTCTCGCCCTGTTCATCGTCACCTGGGTCGCCTCCCGCATCAGCGAGATCATTCTCGAGCGGCGCTTCGGCATCGAGTCGAACCTTCTGCTGAACCCGGCCGCGCTGGTTTTCGCCGTCATCGGTGTCGTGGTCGCGCGTCTCCTCGACTTCTCCCCCGGGTTCCTCATCGGACTCGTCATCGGCCTCGACCTCGCCGCCAATATTGCTGAGCGGAGCCGCATCCGCGCGATCGTCGTGCAGTACAGCGTCATCTTCGGCTTATCGGTTGCCGCGTGGCTCGGGTACTCGCTCATGGTCGCGCTGCAGAGCGACGGACCCACCGGCTGGATCACAGCGTTCGTGCACGACACTCTCGTCGCCGTCGTCGCGGAGGGCCTCACCGCAATCGCCGTGGCGATGCTGCCGCTCGGCTTCCTCGACGGCAAGGAGGTGTTCGACTACTCCAAGAAACTGTGGGCGGGCATGTTCGTCGTCATCGGCACCGCGTTCGCCCTCCTCGTGCTGCCGAACGAGCTCAACGGCGCCGAGGTGAGCGACCTCGGTCTGTGGGCGATTGTGCTCCTCGGGTACGCGGGCGTGACCATGGCGATCTGGTTCATTCTCAAGGTCACCGCGAAGTACGACGATGACGCGACGATCGAGAAGCAGCGGGTCGGCAACTGAATTTTCTCGAGGGCGGGTCTCGATACGTCGCCTGCGAGGACTACTCGACCATCGAGACTGTGATCGCCCGGTGCGTGAGCACGTTGCGAATCGAGCGAGCAACACGCGCGTTGATGAGGTGGTCCCCGCCGCGCAGGCGGTGCAGGGTGACGTGCCGGAACCGGCCGATGAGCCGGATGGCGCTGTTGAGCACGAGGTAGTCGGTGGAGCAGTAGACGATGTCGATGGGGGTGTCGATGCTGCCGACATCCGACACCGTGGTCTGCTCTTCGATGCAGTGCCGCATGGTGCGTTTGAACGGTTCCCAGTCGTGGTCTGCGACGACGAGCGCGCCCTTGATGGGAAGCAGTCGGGCCACCACTTTGAAGTTGCGCAGAGTGAAGTCCTTGTTCGCCCGCAGGAATTGGTACGAACGCAGATAGGCGTTCGCGGCGAGCCGCTCGGTACGATCGCCGATGTCTTCCGGGTCGAGAAAGATGGGCGGGTTCACCATGATGAGCCGCTCAACGCGGTTCGGGTTGCGGCGCGCGTACCTCGCCATGAGCAGTCCACCCATGGAGTGGCCGATGACGGTGAACGTCTTGAGTCGCAGGGAGCGGATGGTGCGCTCGAGCCAGTCGACGTGCTCCTCGATGCTGTAGGTGGTTCCGTCGGGCGACTCACCGAAGCCGAGCAGTTCGATGCTGATCACACGGTGGTGCGGTGTCAGCAGGTGGCTGAGGTGCATGAAGGTCGCCGCGGTCGAGGCGATGCCGTGAATGAGCAGCACGACCGGGCCCTCGCCGGCGTCCTCGGCGACGTGGAGAACGCGTGGCGATGCCGCCTTGGGGCGCTTCGCTATCGCCTCGGAGTGAGCAAGTTCGGCCGTGGACACGCACTTCACACTATCGAGCGATCACCTCGTCCGACAATCGGGGGATAAGTACCCAGTTCGGGGGCGATTCACCTTCTCAGCAGCGCACGGAGGAATTCGGATGCCTCCACAACCCCTCAGAAGAAGCTGACAGTTTCGTGATACTCGCCCACACGCCCGGCTTCCCGGCGTACCGTCGGCCCCATGTCAGTGCTCCGCCTGCTCCTGCTCGGCGCGTGTGTCGCCGCGGGCTGGTTGGCGCTGTCACTGGTCGTCTCCGCTCCGACCGCAACGGCATCGACCGTCGCATCGGCCTGGGGAATCGGTGACGACAACGATCACCACGACGCGGCGCTGCTCGGTACCGTCAGCACCCTGAGCATCGCCGTCGACTCGACTGCGGAGACACTCCTCGAGGGTGTCCAGGAAACCACTGCGAACCTGACGTCCACCGTTCAACCGACCGTGCCGGCTAGCACGGCCACCGTCAGCACTCTGCTGGAGACCGTCACCGACGTCGTCGACGACGCCGCGAGCGCCACTGCGGAACTCATCGAGGCCGTGATCCCTGAGGCCGTGTTCCCCGTGGCTGTGATCCCCGAGGCCCCGCTGCCCGGTGAGGCCATCGATCCTGTCGACGGCCTCGCTGGCCTTCCCACACCGGCCTCCGACGGCCCCAGCCTCGGTGATCCCGCTCTCACCAGCGCACAGCAGCTCACCGCCGCGCTGTGGCCGCTCAAAGACGCACCAACACCGTGGAGCCCCCGCGATCTCATCCTCATCAGTTCGGGTGCCCTCACCGCGGGTGGCGCCCACAGCGGCGCAGCCGCCGCGTGCGATCTGCCTTTCGTCGAGCGATGGCTCACCGACAGCCGAGGCCCCAGTGCCGTGACGCACGACGACCGCACCCCCGCCTCACCGACGTTCGACA
Organism: Terrimesophilobacter sp.; assembly: GCA_035444505.1. GTDB lineage: Bacteria > Actinomycetota > Actinomycetes > Actinomycetales > Microbacteriaceae > Terrimesophilobacter. The sequence goes on along the minus strand of DAOMOV010000004.1, from coordinate 593 downwards.
CTGACTGCACTCCTGACTAGTGGCACCGGTCTGCCCTCCGACGGCAGCAACCGACCACCGCTTCAGACCTGAAGCACAACCACTAGTCACTTGAAGGAGTGAGAACAATGAACGCAACAACCATGCGATCCCTCGGCACCAAGGCGCTCTACAGCGTGCTTCTCGCCGGTGGAATCACCGTGCTCGGCGCCACCGCCGCGAGCGCGCTCGACCTCGACCTCGACCTCGGCGGGGATGACGGCATCCTTTCGGACACCGGAATCCTCGGCGACGACGGCATCCTCAGCGATACCGGCGTGCTCGCCGATATCGGGCTGCCGATCACGGTGGAGAACAACTCCATCAGCGTCATCGGCGACTCCGCGACGGGCAGCCCCGCTCCCGGCGATGGGACCAATGACGGCGCCACGGTGCTCGCCCCCGCGGGCTCGATCCTCTCGATCGGGCTCGGGGACCACACCGGGTGGGGTGGCATCCACCTCGACCTGCTCGACGGGGTGCTGAACGACCACACGAGCGGGCCCGTCATCATCGGCGACCTCATCGGCGTGTGGCTGACCCCCGGCCAACTCGGCATCGCTGACATCGGTATC
>DAOMOV010000003.1:0-27950 GCA_035444505.1 Terrimesophilobacter sp. | reverse complement strand
CCGGTGTTCCACAAGTCGACGGTGCTGTACGGGATCGATCTCGCCCGCCGCGATATCGCCCGCGGCAGGCAGGTGGTGGTCGTGGAGGGGTACACCGATGTGATGGCCTGCCATCTCGCGGGCGTGACGACCGCCGTGGCGACGTGCGGCACGGCGTTCGGCACCGATCACATCACGCTCATCCGCCGCGTGCTGGGCGACGTCGACAACACGGACACGAGCGCAACGGGCGAGGTCATCTTCACCTTCGACCCGGATGAGGCGGGTCAGAAGGCGGCGTCGCGCGCGTTCGCCGAGGAGCAGCGATTCGCGGCGCAGACCTTCGTGGCGGTACCGCCGGAGGGGCTGGACCCCTGCGATCTGCGTCTAGAGAGAGGCGATGCAGCGGTGCGCGCGCTCGTGGAGAGCCGCAAACCCATGTTCGAGTTCATGATCCGCAGGCGCCTCGCGGAGCACGACCTGGAGACCGTGGAGGGCCGTGTCGCGGCGCTGAGGGCCGCCGCACCCGTGGTGGTGGGAATCCGTGACCGTGCCCTGCACGCGGGGTACGTGCGCAACCTTGCCGGGTGGTTGGGCCTCGACCCGGCGGAGGTGACTCGGGCCGTGTCGGGGGTGTCGAAGACCTCACCGTCGCGACCCGCAGCATCCGATTCCTCGCGTGCGCAAGGGTCGGCGACGGATGCCGATACCACCCCGGCCGCGGATGAGCCCACGATGACGCGACTGCCCGCAGACCCTGTGACGCGACTCGAACGTGACGCGATCATGGCGATTCTGCAGCAGCCCGCGGAGGTGGGCCGCGATCTCCTGGTGAGGGCGACGGGGGTGACACTCGGCAACGCGACGCTCTCCGTCGTGCTCGACGGTGTCGCGTCGAGTCTCGATGCGCTCGACGGCGGTAATTGGCTGGAACGGGTGCGCAGCGAGGTGCCCGCACCGTTCACGCGATTGGTGACGGAGCTGGGTGTTGCGCCGCTTCCCGAGAAGGCGGGGCGAGAGCTCACCCTCTACTGCCAGGCGATCGTCGGTTCTCTCATCGAGAAACACCTGCTTGCCCGCAAGCGCGAACTGTTGGGCTCGCTTCAGCGCACGGATACCACTGAGCAGCCCGAGCGGTACCGCGAGCTCCAGCGGGAGCTCATGAAGATCGAGGACGAGCGGCGCCGCTACCGACCGGAGTGACCAGCCGACAGAACCGCCTGTCGTCGCTCGGGAGGTTCGTGCAGGCGGTGCGCGGTCAGGGTCGCTAAAGTAGCTTCTCGGGCCCGACGCCACCGGTGCTGGCCCCCGACGTTCTGATGACAGCACTCGAGTGACCGCGCACGGGAGAACCTTCACCACCATGACCACTGCACGACTAGGGCGGCGCACTCTTCTCCCGGTGGCCGTGGCGATGGTCGGACTCGTGGGCGTCTCTGGGTGCACGATGGAGCCTGAGCCGCTTCCGGTGGCGGGCGCGATCATCGTGGGCACGACGGACGAGATTCTCACACTTGACCCTGCGGGCGCCTCCGATCGGGGATCACTGCTGGTCATGGCGAACGTGTACCCGCATCTCCTGACGACGGTCGCGGGCTCGGATGAGCCTGTGCTCGACATTGCGCTGTCGGCGGAGTTCACCTCGGCGACCGAGTACACGGTCGTGCTCAAGCCGGGTCTGACGTTTGCGAACGGCAACGCGCTGTCGGCGACGGATGTGAAGTTCTCGTTCGACCGCATCACGACGATCAACGCTGAGGGTGGTCCTGCCCGCTCGTTCGATGGTGTGAGCGGGATCGAGACGCCCGATGACTCAACGGTGGTGTTCACGCTTCGTCAGCAGAACGACGAGTGGTGGCCAGTCGTGTTGGCTAGTCCTGCTGCGGCGATCGTCGATGAAGAGGTCTTTGATTCGAACAGGTTGACCGCCAATGCGGAGATTGTGAGGGGTCAGTCGTTTGCGGGTCAGTACGTCGTTGAGACGTTCCGCGAGAAGGATCTGGTTCAGTTGCGCGCGAACCCCGGCTACGGGGGCGTGCTCGATGAACCGCTCAGCGATACTGTGAATCTTCGCTATTACGGCAACGCCGCGAACCTGCTTCGGGCTGTGCGCGACGGTGATGTTGATCTTGCGACCCGTGGTTTCTCGGCGGAGGGCATCGCGAGTGTCGCTTCCTTCGACAACTTGGTCGTGCACACGGCCCCCGGCAGCGACATCCGCTTCCTCGCAATCAATCCCGCTGCGGCACCGTTCACGTCGGGTGCTGACGTGAGCGCCGAGAAGGCCCTCGCGGTGCGTCAGGCGATTGCCGATCTCATTGATCGACCGTTCCTGGTGAGTGAACTCTACGAGGGGGCGTACGAGCCACTGTGGTCTTTCGCCCCCGCGAGTGTGCGTGAGGGTGATGAACTTCTTGGGCTGTACGGCGGGGCCGACGGCGCGCCCGACCCGGTGAGGGCGAAGCAGCGATTCACGGATGCCGGCATCACGCCGCCCGTGGATATCAGCATCCACTACTCGTCCGAACTGTACGGCGCCCAGGCTGATGAGGAACTCGACTGGGTCATGCGGCAGCTCACTCAGGGCGGTCTGTTCAGGGTTGAGGTGGTGGCGGAGGAGGCGGCAGACTTCGCCTCTGGCCTGGAGGCGGGCACTTTTCCGCTGTTCGCAGAGTCGTACTTTCCCGCGGTGTTCGACGCGGAGGACTATCTGGATTCGTTCTTCGGTGACAGCAGTGTGCTGGGCGCGTCGTTCGGCATTCCCGAGGTTCAGGGTTTGCTGGCGACTCCGACGGGCGGTGATACGGGTGCGGTTCGTGCCGACGTGATCACCGAGCAGTTCGAACTGCTCGCGGAGCGGTTGCCGGTCGTGCCGCTGCTCCAGAGCAACCATGTGTTCATCGCGAGCATCGACCTGGCCGGTGTGGAAGCAGCTCGCGCGGGGTCACAGCTGTTGCGGTTCGCGACACTGAGCAAATGAACAATGAACACTGAGCAAATGAACGCTGAGCAAGTGAACGCCGAGCAAGTAGGCGGAATGCACCGGTTGTGACACGATGGGCTTCGATGTCTGACACAGAGGATCACGAGAACGACGCGATCGACGAGCTTGCGGCGCTGGCCGCCGCATCGGCGAGTGCCGAGCCTGAGTCGGGCCCGGGTGCCGAGAGCGAGGCAGTTCTTGGTGCCGAGCCGGTGGTCGTTGCGGATGATCTGTCTCTGCACTACCGGGCGCGTGATGTTCGGGCGAGAGCGAGGGCGATCGATGGTGTGTCGTTCACGCTGGGTGCGGGCGAGATTCTCGGTGTTGTGGGGGAGTCGGGTTGGGGAAAGCCCACCCTCGCGCGCGCCGTGGCGCTGCGCACGCACCAGTTCGGCCACAGCGAGGTGGAGCCGTTCATTGTGGGCGGTTCGTTGTCGGTGTTCGGTGCGGATGTGCGCCGGTTGACTCCTCGCCGCCGTGACCGGTTGCAACTGAGCATCGGCTACCTCACCCAAGAGGGTGCGGGCGACCTGGATTCGAGGCTGACGGTTGCTGAGAATGTGGCAGAGCCGATCTACTCTCGGGATCGTCGGTTCTCGTCGCGGGATGCCGGCATCGCGGTGGCGACTCTCATCGACGAGGTGCGGTTGCCGTTGTCGGTGATGCAGCGCTACCCGCACGAGTTGTCCAGTGGTCAGCGTCAGCGTGTCGCGCTTGCGAGGGCTCTCGTGTTGGAGCCCACCCTGCTCGTTGCGGATGAACCGACTCGCGGCGTGGATGTGACCGTGCGGGACGGGGTTCTGGATGTGCTCGCGGGTCTGCGTGAGCAGCGTGAGTTCTCGGCGCTCATCGTCAGCAGCGACCTGCACGTGGCGGAGTACCTCACGGAGCGAGTGATGGTGCTCCACCGGGGCCACGTTGTGGGGTTGGGGCCTGTCGACGAGGTGCTGACGAACCCGATCCACTCGTACGTGGCCGGTCTGGGGCGGGTGCGCTCGGGCGAAGCGGCGAGGAAACGTGCCGCAGCAGCATCCGCGTGACCGGTTGCGGCTGCGACGGTGCGGAGCACTCGTTCCGGTTTGCTAGAGTAGTTGGCTGTATCGCCATTCCTCGATAGCTCAATTGGCAGAGCAGCCGGCTGTTAACCGGCAGGTTGTTGGTTCGAGTCCAACTCGAGGAGCAGAATCAGGAACACGTTATGACCGAGTGGTTCGAAGCGAACACCGCGTTTGCCTTCTGGGCGGCGAGCGGTGCTGTTGCTGCCCTCACGATTGCCGCACTCGTGCTTCTCGTGCTGTGGCGCCGCGCACGACGCTCCCGCAACACTGAGACAGCTGAACGCAACGACGCTGAGCGTGCCGCCATCGAGCTCGAGCTGAGCCTGCGCGAGCAGCTCGGGCGGCTGCGCATCGTGCGGGAGATCCACGACGTCGCCATCAGCAGTGTCACCGACATCATCAGTCAGGCTGATGGTGCCAGGTTCGCCGCGAGCACGGACCCCGCCGCAGCCGGTCGAGCCGCCGCATCCATCGCAGACACCGCCCGCACCGCACTAGCCGACCTGCGCCGTGTCAACAATGTTGTGAGTTCCGGTGAGGCCGCTGCACGCCCCGAACCCCGCATGCGGTCCGCCCGTGACCTCCTGCGGGTCATGAACGAGGCCGGACTCGTCATCTCGGCCGAGGAGCACGGGGAGCAGTTCGAGGTCACCCGAGGCGCCGAGACAGCGATCCACAGTCTCTTGCAGGAAGCGTTTTCCAATGCGCTCAAGTACGGGGGAGTCGGCACCGAGGTGCGGCTCGCACTCCACTGGCGCGGCGACGGTCTCCACATCAGCGTCGACGACGACGGCGTGCGCAACCGCGCCCGCCTCGCAGGCGTAGACCCCGGCGCACCCGACACCGAACAGTCATACACGATCGAGGACGACGCGACCGCACTCACGCGTGACGTCACCGGTCCCGGCATCACCGAGATGCGCGAGCGCGTCGCCCTCTTCGGCGGGGTGTTCACAGCGCACCCCGTCCCCGGGGTCGGCTTCCATGTCTCCGCCGTGTTCCCCGCGCTCCGCTTCGACAATGGCGTGCACGGCGTCAACCTCGCGCGCTCGTGAACGAGACCACACCGACGGCTGACGCCAAAGCCGATTCCGTCGCCATCCGCGCCTCCCTCGCCGTCGGCCTCTCCGCCGCCGCCTACGGCGTCTCCTATGGTGCCCTTGCCGTCGCCGCCGGGCTTGACGTGTGGCAGACCTGCGTCATGAGCCTGCTCATGTTCACGGGCGGTTCCCAATTCGCTCTCATCGGCGTGCTCGCGTCCGGAGGCACCGCCGCGGGACCCTCCGCGATCGCGAGCGCCGCGATTCTGGGTCTGCGCAACGGCATCTACGGCATCCGGATGTCTCCCATCATCCGCGGACGCTGGTACACCCGGCTCCTCGCCGCCCACGTCACGATCGACGAGACCACCGCGGTCGCGACGATGCAGAGCACCCGGCGCACCCAGCTCATCGGGTTCTGGACCACAGCGGCGGCCGTCTTCATCGGCTGGAACCTCACCACCCTGATCGGAGCTCTTATCGGCGACGCGCTCGGCGACCCCCGCCAGTGGGGACTCGACGCCGCTGCCGCCGCGGCGTTCCTCGGTCTCTTGTGGCCGCGGCTCAAGCAGCGGCAGACGATCGCCGTCGCCGCGGGTGCCGCCGTCGTCGCGCTCGCACTCACCCCCGTGCTCATGCCCGGGCTGCCGGTGCTTGTGGCCTCTGTCGTCGCAATTGTCATCGGCGCGTTCAACTGGTTCACCTCCCCACCATCGGAGGCAGAAGTGAACCTCACCGATATCGAACTGCGCGAGGGCGAACACGAATCGCCGCGCGAAGCCGAGGGGGAGCGCTCATGACCATGTGGGAGATCGTGCTCATCGCCTCGATCGCGTGTCTTGCGTTCAAGATTGCCGGGTACCTCGTGCCGACGTCCGTGCTCGAGAAGGAGGGCCCTGCTCGCATGGCGAACCTGCTCACCGTCGCGCTCCTTGCCGCTCTGGTGGCCGTGCAGACGCTGGCCGTGGGCGAGTCGGTTCAGGTGGACGCGCGGGTTCCCGCGCTCATCGTCGCCGCGGGGCTCTTCGCGCTGAAGGTGCCGTTCGCGCTCGTGGTGCTCGCCGCAGCGGTGGTTGCCGCCCTCATTCGCGCCGCCGGCTGGGGGTAGCGGACTGGGGCTAGCCGACTGGGGGCAGCGGGCTGGGCTGTCAGCCTTCGAGGTGGTCGAGTCCGGGGGTCCACGACTGGTCGGGAACTCCCCAGCCGAGCTTCCTGATCGCTTTCGTCGCGGCAGCGTCGTGCGGATGCTCGAGCCGGTCGACGTACAGCACTCCCTCGAGGTGGTCGTATTCGTGCTGGAAGATGCGAGCAAGCCACCCGTCCGCGACGACCTCGTGGGGTTCGCCGAATTCGTCGAACGCCTTCAGGATGGCCCGCTGGGAGCGCAGCAGCGGAAAGCGCTCGCCGGGCACCGACAGGCATCCTTCGGAGTCGGCTTCGTCATCGGGTTCCCCGATCGGGAGCGGCTCGATCCACAGCGTGGGGTTGATGGCGGCGCCGAAGTGCTCGGTGCCGTCGTCTTCGATCCACTCGTAGACGAAGATGCGCAGCGGCACCCCCACCTGTGGTGCGGCGATCCCGACACCGGGTGCGCGGCGCATGGTGTCGACCATGTCGGCGACGAGGGCGCGCAGGTCGTCGTCGAACACGGTCACGGGGAGCGCCCGTGAGTGCAGCACGGGGTCACCGGTGATGCGGATGGGGAGCACGGTCACCAGCCCAGATTATCGGCACCCACGCGGTAAAGTCGTGGCGTGCCGCCCGACATCGCCGAGCTGACCGACACGTTCGTGTCGCTCACCCCCAACCAGTGGCTGGGGATCCCGGTGGCGTTCGCGGGTGCCGTGTTTCTCGCGCTCGGCGCCCAGTTCCAGCACCGGGGTGTGGTCAAGGTGGAAGACCGCACGAGCGACGCCGACCTGGGGTTGAGCCTGAGACAGTTGGGTCTGCTGCTGCGCCGCCCTTCCTGGGTGATCGGCACCCTCATGCTGGGTTTCGCGGTGCTTCTGCAGCTCACAAGCCTCTTCCTTGCCCCGCTCATTGTGGTGCAGCCGCTCGGTGCGATCGCTCTCGTCATCACCGCCGTGGTGAATGCGCGTGTGGCGAAGCACAAACTGGACGCGGTCATTCTGCGAGCCATTGTCTTATGCATTGCGGGCATCGCGGTGTTCGTGACGATCGCGAGCCTTTTTGCTCGTTCGGCACCGGTGAGCGATGTGCAGCTGGGCGTGATCCTGTCGCTGCTGGGTGTGGTGTCGGTGGGCTGGTCGCTCGCGTTCGCGTTTCTGCGCAACCGGTTCTCGGCCCTCGGCTACATCATCGGTGCGGGCGTGCTGTACGGCTTTGTGGCGACCCTGGCGAAGGTCGTCATCGATCGCGCGAAGACGGGTGACTTCGAGTGGCTGACGGTGCTGTGCATTGTTGCGCTGCTTGCCGCCGCGGTTCTCGGCGGATATTTCGTTCAGAACGCGTACGCGAACGGGCCTCCCGATCTGGTCATTGCGGGGCTCACTGTCATCGACCCGATTGTGGCGATCGGCATCGGTGTTGCGGTGCTGGGGGAGGCGGTGGAGGCGCCGCTCTGGGCTGCGATCGCGTTCGTGGTGTGCGCGGGTGTCGCGATCTGGGGTGTGGTGCTGCTGTCGAGACACCACCCGCAGGCGATTGCCGAGCGGCGGGCGCACGGGGCGGATGCCGCGAGCGACGTGCCGGGGGGCGTGGCTGACTAAACTGGTCTGAGCCATTTCGACGGAAGAGCTGCGACCCACGTGACTGACAACGCCCCTACGCCCGACACGGTGCCTTCGGGGCCGCTGAAGATTCTCATCGGTGCGGATACGTTTCCGCCGAACGTGAACGGCGCGGCCCGGTTCACGTCGCGGCTGGCCGCGGGCATCACGAACCGCGGCCACGAGGTGGTCATCATGGCGCCAGGATTCGACAAGACCCACGGGGTGTTCACGGAGACTCACGATGGCGTCGAGCTGTCGGTGCACCGTTTGTACTCGTGGCGGTGGCTGAATCATCCGTGGTTCCGTTTTGTGCTGCCGTGGCGCAGCAAGGCGCATGCGCGCCGGGTGCTGGATGCGGTGAATCCGGATGTGGTGCACATCCAGTCGCACATTGTGGTGGGACGGGGTTTGACGAGGCAGGCGGTGAAGCGCGGCATCCGTGTGGTGGCGACGAACCACTTCATGCCGGAGAACATCATCGAGCACACCCTCATTCCGAGGTTTCTGCGCAAGCTGGCGATCCGCATCGCGTGGGCTGACGCGGCGAGAACGTACCGGCTGTGCGAGTCGGTGACGACGCCGACGCGCAAGGCTGCGGACTTCCTGGAGTCGGAGACCGACATCGAGGACGTCCACGCCATTTCGTGCGGCCTGAACGCGAGTGAGTACAGGTCGAGTCCGACGCGCCCCGAGGAGAACCGCGTGGTGTTCGTGGGGCGTGTGACGGCGGAGAAGCACATCGACGTGCTGATTCGTGCGGTGGCGAAGATCGATCCCGAACTGGAGGTGAAGCTCGACATCATCGGTGGCGGTGAGCTCATGGATCACCTGAAGCGGCTCGCGGCCGACCTCGGCATCGGCGACAGGACCACGTTCACGGGGTACGTGAGCGATGAGGAGTTGCGTGCTGGTTTGACGCGGGCGACGGTGTTCTCGATCCCGTCGGTGGCGGAGTTGCAGTCGATTGCGACGATGGAGGCGATGGCGTCGGGTCTGCCGGTGGTGGCAGCGAATGCGATGGCCCTGCCGCACCTGGTGCGCGACGGTCAGAACGGGTACCTGTTCGCGCCGGGCGATACGGATGATTTGGCCCAGAAGCTGACGCGGGTGCTGACCGCACCGGATGACGAGTATCTGCGGATGAAGCGGGCGAGCCTGGCGTTCATCCGCCCCCACGATATTGAGCTCACGCTGTCGACGTTTGAGAGGCTGTATCGTGGGTTGCCGGTGACGGATCCGGTCACCGAGGTGTCTCTCGACTCGCTGGGCGACTAGCTTCGGGTGGCGCGGGGCGGTAGCTCAGCTGGTTAGAGCAGCGGACTCATAATCCGTCGGTCACGGGTTCAAGTCCCGTCCGCCCTACGAATCGCAAAATTTTAAGTGTGAGGCTGGTTTACGGGGTGAGCACGTCGCAGTAGCGGCTGGCTTCGCGCGCGAGGCGCAAATCGGTGGTGATGAGGGGCGCACCCAGCGCTGAGGCCAAGGTCACGTAGCTCGCATCGTAGGTGGTGAAGTTGTGGCGGAGTGACCAGACTCTGTGGCGCAAGAGTTCTATTCCGTGGCGTTCGATGTTGAGCAGACCGAAGTAGTCCAGTCTCTCGGTTGCGTCACTAGGTGGGATGTGCCCCTTCTCAACGTGGCGTCGAAGTACTGCGAGGAACTCATAGTCGATGAGTTGCGGTGCATGCCACTCGCGCTGCGCGAGAATCGTTGACAATTCGGCGCTGATGTCAGCAACCATGTAGTCGTACAGTGCCGAGCAGTCGACAACGATTGCGCCGCTCAACTCGTCTCCCGCAGACGACGGATATCTTCGACGATTTGTTCGCGTGAGATCGGGAAAGTCTTCTTCCGCGCCTCAGCGATGATCTCGTCGTTGTTTCGATAGCGCACCAGTCGAGTGAGTTCCTGCGCAACATATTCGGACAGAGACATCCGCTCCGCCGCCGCGCGCTCCTTGAGTCGAGCGTGAACTTCCTCCGGAAGGTTTCGTACCTGCAACATTTTCCCCATGATTCCACGCTACATGCGCTGCGCATGCGAAACAACGGCCAGCTGTGGAAAACTGCCCTGTGGTGCAAGATGTGCAGAAGTACCCGCGTCAGTGGACCGCACCCTGGGACCACCGGGTTCGAGTCAGCGGGCTCAGCGGAACCAGTGCGTGTCGAGCGGCGCCCCCGGGAGCGCGATGTGTAATTCGTGTTCGGTGCAGGTGGCGTTGACGCTCGGGACATCGGTGAACGAGATCGCCGGTGCGCCCGGGGTCTCCGGGGTCAACGGGTCGGGGGTGTCGGCAATGTCATCCGACCAGTTGGAGAGGTTGATGGTGTCGCCCGAACCGACACCCCAGTCGCCAGAAGCCTGGTAGCGCCCCGGTGTAGTGAACGGCACCCGCGTGTCACGCGCAACAAGCTCGCCCGTCGACGTCAAGTCAATGTCGACCGCCACGAGTCCGTCCGCCGTGAACGAGATGATGCCGTTGCCGCTCATCTCGAAGCCCTCGACGGGCACAGCCAACCCGAGTAAGTAGTTCTCGGAGTCGGCAGCGTAGGTGGCGACATCCAGCATCCACTCCCCAACGATGCACGGTTGCTGCTCGGAGTTGGAGTCCGTTCGCGGTGTCGTTTCGGTCGGCTCAGTGGTGGGTTGTGGGGAGCAGCCGGTGAGGAGGGTGACCGCGATTGTTGTGGTGAGAACGATGGGGTTTGCGGTGCGGGCATAGCGTGACATGACACACTCCAGCTTTGTGGTGGACCAACACTGGCACGACGAATAACCCACTGTCGAGGGTTGACAGCTTCCGAATTGCTGAGAGAACAGAGAGGTGCGATCGAAGGCTCGTCGACCGTTTCGGTGAACGAATCATCCTCTACGCCGGAATCCGCATGGTCGCAGTCTCGACCGCCCTCACCGGGCTCACCCAGTCCTGCCACGAAGTGCTCGCCCTGCGCGGCCTCGGTCACCTTTCGGCTCAGTCCTCGTCGTCCGGGTCGAGGGGGGTGTGATGGTCGAATGCCACCTCGCCCTGCTTCCAGTAGCCGCTGACCGCGAACTGCTCACGCGGAAGCTGAAGCTCGTGCCGCAGCCAGCGCCGAACCTGAGTCATCGCACCCGCCTCACCCGCAGCGTTGACGAACGTGCTCGAGTCGACCCCTCGCTTCCGCAGCAGCTCCATGAGGGACTCGACCGACGTCGCGCTGTGGATGATGAGCCCGTCGCGTCGAGACTGCTGAAAAAGGTACGGGGCGGCCCCCGCCGTCCCGGGGCCCTCCAGCACGACGACCTCAAACTCCGTCGCCGCGGGCAGTTCACGCGCCCATCGCGCCGCCGACGGGAGCGCCGTCGCGTCGGCGACCATGAGAACCGTCGGCGCATCCTGAAACACCCGACGGGTACCGCGCGGGCCGACGAGAACCGCCTCACCACCCGGCTCGGCACTCGCCGCCCACGCACCGAGCGGGCCCGCGTTCGGGTGCAGTACCACGTCGAGACTCAGGACCACCCCCTCGGGCCGACGCTCGACCAGCATCGGGGTCAAGTCGCGCCCGTGCGTCGGAGAATCAGGACGAATGATGCCATCCTCGTCCGGCCCCACCGCGGCCGGGGCCACCAGTTCACCCGTGACAGGGTCGGGAACGAACGTGCGCACGTGATCGCTGGGGCCATCGCTCTCAAAGTCGTGCAGATCCGCACCCGTCACCCGCACGCGCACCAGCTCCGGTGCCACCGGTGCGGCATCCACCACCCGCACGCGTCTCGCCGTGAAACGCAACCTGTGCCCCTCCCGGGCGAACCGACCACCCGTCACACCGCGTCCACGTTCCACGTCAAGCCCTCTCCTCGAGAATCGCCACCACATCAGCGTGCACCAGGGCACCGCCATCCAGCTGGGTCGCGTTCACCTGGCGCGTCGGCCGCAGCTCAGGCACCGGGAACGCCGCGACCCACTCGCGGTTGATCGCCTCCCGATCACGGTAATCCACCACCCAGAACGTCACCTTGATCACATCGTCGAGGGAGCCCCCGGCGGCAGCCATCAGCTCACGAATCCGATCGAACACGTTGCGCACCTGCTCGTCGAGGCCCGCAGGCATCTCTCTCGACACCGGGTCTCGCCCCGTCAGCACACCCGAGAACAGGTGGGGCCCGATCACAGACGCCACGGGCACCGGATTCTGGTGACTGAACCCCGGCATCTCGATAGCGCGTCGCCTCACTGTCGCGACTCCGCCACCACGGTGTTCTCGATCGCACCCAGTCCCTCAATCTCGGCGCGCACCACATCACCCGGCTGAAGGAAACGCCCCGTCGGAGCGCCGATACCCGCCGGGGTGCCCGTCGCGAGGATGTCGCCCGGCATGAGAGTCATCACCTGCGTCAGGTAGGCGATCTGCTCGTAGATGTCGTAGATCATGTCGTCGGTGCGCCAGCGCTGACGCTCCTCACCATTCACCGTCAGCACCATCTCCAGGTCGAGCGGGTCCCCGACCTCACTGTCGGTCGTGAGCCACGGGCCGATGGGACCGTGGGTATCGAACGACTTTCCGAGCGTGAACGTGGGGGAGCGCTTCTGCAGCCAGTCCCGTACGGACACGTCGTTCGCGACCACGTACCCCGCGATCACGCCCCGCGCATCCTGGGCCGACACGTGCCGGCACCGCTGACCGATCACGACACCGAGCTCGATCTCGTAGTCCAATTCGTCACTGATGTCGGGCTTGACGATCGGATCGAACGGGCCGGCAATGCACGAGACCTGCTTGTTGAACCAGAACTGGTTTTCGGGAATCGGGATGCCCGCCTTCCGCGCCTCCTCGGCGTGCTCCCGGTAGTTCATCCCGATCCCCAGGTACTTCTGCGGGTCATCGACGGGGGGAAGCAGCGTGACGGTGTCGAGTGGATGCGCCCACCCACCCGCGCGGCTCAGTTCTGGCTCGAGGTCGCGCAGCCGGGGCAGCAGCGCCCTCACCGAGGTGCCCGCCGCGTCGGTGATGTCGACAACGGAGTCCGCCTCGACCCGGCCGACGCGTGGACCGGAACCATCGACGGTGAACCGGGCGAGCCTCACGCCTTCTCCTTTGACTCGGCGCTGTCGGCGGACTCGCGCTGCTCCTTCTGCTCCGAGGGGAGCGCCGGCCACACCTGCTCTGCCGTCGGCGTCAACTGGAAGCTCACGAACCGCCACCGACCGTCGGAGTGTCGCTTAAGCACCTGGGTCGCGACACCGTGAAGGGTGCGTTCACCCCCATCAGGGTTTCGGAGGCGGTTCGTGAGGGTCCCTGTCATGATCGCGACGTCTCCCACCAACCTGATGGTGAGCTCCCCGCGATCGACGCTGAGGTAGGCGCGGCGCGTCTCGAGGTGCTCAAGCAGTTGAGACTTCGAGTGCACGACGCCCGGGGCGTGGATGTGAACCAAGTCGTCGTCGAGGAGCGACTCGAGCTCCGCAACATCCACGTCGACGAGCGCACGGCAGCGCCGCGCCTCGACCTCGAGCAGTTCCTGCCGCACCGTCGCGGTCGGCTCTTCGTCGCGCGTCACTTCGCCCCCTCTACGCTCGTCGCTGCTTCCCAGGTGCGGAAACCCGTCGCCTCACCGGCCTCGAAGCCGGGGCGGGGCTGCCCGACGAGGCGGTGGTAGCCGCTGAAGATCTCGTCGGCCTCCGCGAGAGGAAGAACCTTCTCAATGTCGTCGAACGGTTTGCCGTCCGTCCGCTCCGCGACCACGCGCCGGATCACCTCGTAGCCTTCACCGCGCATCGACATGATGATGCGGTTGACCGGCTCCCGTCGCTCTGCGTCGTAGGCGACGAAAGCGTCGTGTGGATCGTCGAACTCCGCAAGCCTCTCGGCCACCACGCGGGCGTCGAGGAACGCCTGGCACACCCCGTTCCCGCCCCGCGGGTACATGGCGTGCGCGGCGTCTCCAAGCAGCACAACCCGACCGTCGACCCAGTTGTCGAGCGGTTCGTGTCGGATGAGCGGGAAGAGGTATACCTCGCGTGCGTCGCGCATGAGTTGCTGCACGTCGAGGAACGGGATCTTCACGGTGTCGTACAGGTGGATGACGTCGTCGACGCTTCCCAGCTGGTTCCAGTCCTCCACGGTCTCGTCACGCTCATACTCGACGACCCAGTTGATGAGGTCGAGCCCCGACCCCTCGAAGTCGTTGGCAATGGGGTAGATGATCATCGACGAGATGCGCGGGTCACCGATGTGCAGAATCGTGTGCCCGTCACGGAACGGTTCACGCAGGGTCGTTCCCCGGTACATGGTGATTCCCGAGTAGTGCGGCTTCGCCAGGTCGGGGTGCATCTGGGCGCGCACCACCGACTTGATGCCGTCGGCGGCGATCACGGCGTCGTGACGCACGGTCTCGCTCCGACCATCCCGGTGCTCCAGATGCAGGGTGACGCCCTCGGCGTCCTGCTCGTACCGCGTCACGCGAGCACCCAGGTGCACGCGCTCCGGGCCCATACGGTCGATGACGGCGCGGTAGAACATGAGCTGCAGGTACCCGCGGTGCACGAACCGCTGCTCGTGCAGGTACCCCATGTGAACGCCGCACTTCTCGGCGTAGATCTCCTGCCCGTAGTGGTTGTAGAAGATCGAGTCGACCGCGTCGACCGACATCGCGCGGAACTCCTCCAGGAGGCCTAGCTCCTGAAGCTCTTTCGTGCCGTACACCTTGATGTCGACACCAACTCCGAGGGGCTGAAGCTCAGGCACGGTCTCGTAGATGGTCGGTGTCATCCCCTGCTGATGCAGCCGCAGGGCGGTCACGAGGCCGCCGGGGCCCGCGCCGATGATTGCGATGTCTTTCATCGTCACTCGGTATCTCTTTCTTCGGTTGGACTGGAGGACGCGCCAGCGTCGGCCTTCGAGAACTGCTCGTCTAGAAAACTCACGGTCGCGTGCCACGCGCGGGAGGCGCTCTTCGCGTTGTAAGCGACGGGGGAGGTCGGTGGCGCTCCCTCGAGCGCGGGGTTGGTGAATGCGTGCTTCGTTCCGCTGTAGAGGTGCAGCTGCCAGTCGACGCCGGCGCTGGTCAGACAGTCTGTGAGGTCATGCACCTGCTGGCTTGTCGCCATGGGGTCGTCTGCGCCGGTGCAGATGAGCGCCGAGGAGCCGCCGCGCGCACGGCCCCAGTCGTCGTGCATGAGGTCGAGTCCCCCGTGAACGCTCACGACGCCGCTCAGCTCAGCGCCGACGCGCAGCAGCTCAAGGGCGGTGGAGCCCCCGAAGCAGTAACCTACTGCGATGATGCGCTCGGGCAGCACCTCGGGCTGACTTCGCGCGGTCTCGAGGGCGAGCGCCGCTCTCTCGTGCCAGCGGTTCCGGTCGGCGACCATCCCGCCGATCAGTCCCCCGATCTGGTGCTGCTCGGGGGTGAGCTTTCCGCCCCACATGTCTGCCGCGAACACCGTGTACCCGAGCGCCGCGTACTGATGGGCCCACTCGATCGCGATCTCGCCGAGCCCGAACGCGTCGTGGAACAGCAGCACCGCCGCACGCGAACCCGAATCGGGAGCGACAAGCATCCCGACCAGTTCCTCACCGTCGTGGACGTGCCGCACGTCACGAACGATCATGCTCGACACAGCGCACCCCCTAGGGGCGCGTCGCTGACGAGCCCTACTCGTCGTGCGTTCGGCGGAACCAATCGGTCATGAAGTCGAGGAACACCTTGACGCGTTCGGGGGTCTGACCACCGGGACCGTGCACCGCGTAGAGGGATCGTGATTGCACCGGGTACTCGGGCAGGAGCTCGACGATCATGCCCGATTGGAGTGCCTTGCCTGCGGAGCGCCTCGGAATGAGACCGATCCCGCGACCGGATTCCACGAGGTCCTCGATCACGAGGTACGCGTTCGTGGAGACGAGCGGCTCCTGCACCTTCACGTGCAGCACCTCCCCATCGTTCATGAGTCGCCACGTCGCGTCGCTGATGTGGGCGATGAGGTCGTGCTCCTGCAGCTGCGCGATCGTCGTCGGTGTGCCGCGTCGCTTCAGATAGTCGGCAGATGCCGCGAGCAGGAACTGCAGGTCGGTAATCCGCCGCACTCGCACACGCGAATCCTTTGGGTCGCGGGCGTGGATCGCCACGTCGAACCCGCGGTCGAGAAAGTCGTACGCCCTGTCCGAGATGCCGCCGAGCTCGAGTTTGACGCGGATCCTCGGGTGCGTCTCCACGAAGTCGCCGATCGCGACCCCGAGGTCCATCATCCCGATCCACTTCGGGCTGATCACCGAGAGAAGGCCCTCCGCCGAGTCCTGTCGGCCCGCGATTCGCTTGTCGGTCTCCTCGATCTCGAAGAGGATGCGGTCCGCAAACTCTGCGTACGACTGACCACCTTCCGTGAGGCTCACGGAGCGCGGCGTACGGTTCACCAGGCGCACACCCAGCTGCTCCTCGAGGTCCGCGATGTGGCGTGAGACGAGCGAGGGTGAGATTCCGAGTTCTGTCGCCGCCCCGCTGAACGTTGATGCGCGCGCGACGGCTGCGAGCGTGCGCATGACAACGAGTCGATCCACCGAGGCAGCCTCCTTGAGTCCGATGCGGGTGTGCCTTTAGTGTATCGATTGCGCCAATCTTGGACATTTGGGTTGTCACGCTGTCACCGGCTTCCGGTGTGCGAGACGACGTCGGCGGCGCTTCTCGCGCTCGTCAGGATGCGCTGCGGGTGTCGCCGCGAGGAGCTTTCGCGTGTACCGGTGCTGCGGGTGCTCGAAGATCTGCTCTGTCTCGGCGAGTTCGACGAGGCGACCCGACGACATGACCCCGACGCGGTGCGCGATGTGGCGCACGAGGCCCAGGTCGTGGGCGATGAACAGGTAGCTCACCCCTGTGCTCTCCTGCAGGTCGGCGAGAAGGTTGATGATCTGACCTTGGGTTGAGAGGTCGAGTGCACTGACCGCTTCATCGCACACGACGAGTCGTGGCCGAAGGACGAGTGCGCGAGCGATCGCGACGCGCTGCTGCTGGCCTCCCGAGAGTTCTGCGGGGAACCTGTTGAGGTGCTCCACCCCGAGCCCGACCATCTCGAAGGCCTCCCGGGTGCGGTCCCGCACTTCGTCGCGGTTTCGCGTACCGTGGCAGCGCAGGGAGGTCTCGATCGCGTGCGAGACGACATGACGCGGGTTGAGGGATGCCGCGGGGTCCTGGAACACGGCCTGAACGTTGCGGCGGTACGCAAGCGGTGCGCGCGGTCCGTCGTCGGCGACGTCTCGGCCGTCGAATCGGATGCTGCCCGCCATGGGCTGTACGAGTCTCAGAATCGCCTTGCCGACGGTGCTCTTGCCCGAGCCGGATTCGCCGACGAAGCCGAGGGTCTCGCCTTCCGCGATGGTGAACGAGACGTCTTCGACGACGGGGACGAGTTCACGGGGGGCGAATGGTCCCCGCCGCATCTCGTATCCCACGGTGAGCCCCCTCACATCCAGCAGAGTGGGGCTGTCGTTGCGCGGCACGGCGTTCATGCGCTGCCTCCGCTCGTCTCGAGCTCATCGATGAGCCTGTCGAGTTCCTCACGATCGGCTCCATCGATCGTCGCGAGACGCCCGCTGGGGGTCGCGTTGGCGGGGTTCGCCTCGAGCAGGAGCCGCGTGTAGAGGTGCTGCGGGCTGTTGAAGAGCTCGGTGACAGGGGCATCCTCGACGATGCGCGCGCGATACATCACGGCGACTCGATCGCACGTCTCGGCGACGACACCGAGGCTGTGGGTGATCATGAGCACCCCCATGCCGAACTCGTTCCTCAAGTCGAGGAGCAGGTCGAGCACTTGAGCCTGGGTTGTCACGTCGAGTGCGCTCGTGGCCTCGTCTGCGATCAAAAGCGCGGGCTCCGCTGCGAGCGCCATGGCGATGGCGCCGCGTTGAGCCATGCTGCCGGAGAACTCGTGCGGGTAGTCATCGATCCGCTGAGATGCCTTGTTCACACCGACCCGGTGCAGCAGCTCGATCGACCGGTCACGTGCCTGTGCGCGGTTCAAGCCTTTGTGTCGGCGGAGTGGTTCCGCCAGTTGCGCACCGACCGTATGGACGGGGGAGAGCGCGTTCATGGGGTCTTGGAAGACGGCGGCCATGAGCTTCCCGCGCACGTGGGACAGTTCGCTCGCGCGACGGTTCGCGAGTTCCTCCCCGAGAACCCGGATGGAGCCGTTCTCGAGCCACGTGCCGGGCGGCAGCATCCCGAGCACGGCGCGCGCGAACGTCGACTTGCCGGAGCCCGACTCGCCGAGCAGTCCGACGATCTCGCCCTTGCCGACCGCGAGGCTCGCGCCTTTAACGATGTGTGTGGTCGTGCGGTCGGGTAGGGCGAGGGCGACCGTGACGTCTTGTGCCTCCAGCACGGGAGCACCGGAACTGCCTGCGGGCTCAGTTGAGTCATCCGGTGCGACCGGAGCGGCGGCCTCGGCTGCTGCGGCTGTGGGCTCGGTGACACCGGCCGCCGTCGCGACGTCGCGCAGCGCAGGCGCGGGCGGTGTGAACCGTGACACTCCTCCGCGAAGACCGAGGCGCGGCAGCCTCCGCCGCTCCCCGGTGAGTGCGTCGTTGAGTCCGTCGCCGAAGACACTGAAGGCGAGAACCGTGAGCACGATCGCAATCCCGGGAGGCCACGCGAGGTGCGGTGCCTGACTCTGGTAGTCGAGGGCGAGGCTGAGCATCGCCCCCCACGTCGGCACCGAGGAGGGGAGTCCGATGCCGAGGAAACTCATCGCCGATTCGATCATGATTGCGGAGCCGAGGAAGACGGAACCTTGGGTCACGATCGGTCCGATGAGATTCGGCAGCACCTGACCGAAGATGATGTGTCCGTGTCGGAGTCCCGCGACCTCGGCAGCCTCGACGTAGAGTTTGTTGCGTTCGACGAGCACCACGGCGCGGGTCATTCGCGCGAAGAGGCTGGCACCGATGAGACCGATCGCGAGCATGAGGATGAAGATTTCGCGACCCAGGATGGCGACCACCGTGAAACCGATGAGCATCCCGGGGAGAGCTTGCGCCATGTCGACGAACCGCATCCCGATCCGGTCCCACCAGCCCCCGAAGTAACCGAAGAGCAGACCGAGCGGCACCCCGATGACGGCGGCGACGACGACCGCTCCGAGTGCGATCTGCAGCACGATCTGGGTGCCGAAGATGAGTCGGCTGAGCAGGTCGCGGCCGAGGTCGTCCGTACCGAGCAGGAATTTCTCGCTCGGGCCCTCGAAGATGTGATCGAAGTGGGACTGCGTGGGGTCATAAGGGGCGACGACGGGCGCGAAGAACGCTACAACGAAGAGCAGCACGATGAAGCACGCGGCGACGATCGTTGCGGGCTGACGCCGCATGCGAGCGACGATACGACCGATGTTGGAGCCGCGCGATACACGCTTCTCGGACTTCTTGATCTTGATCGTCGTGGTTGTCGTGTCGCTCATGCTGGCCGCGATTTCGGATTGAGGATGCCGTAACAGACATCGAGGATCAGGTTGACGAGAATGACGAGCACGGCGATGAGCAGCACCCCGCCCTGCACGACGGCGAAGTCCTTGCCGGTGACGCTGCGAAGCATGAGCATGCCGATGCCGGGGAACGAGAACACCTTCTCGACGGAGAAGCTCGCCCCCAGCATGATGCCGATAGTGAGACCCGTGGATGCGAGCACCGGCACGAGCGCGTTCTTGAGGCCGTAATTGATCACCACGCGGCGGCGTCGCACGCCCGCCGCGGTGAGTGAGTCGATGTAGCGAGACGACATGGTCTCTGCCATCGCCGTGCGCGTCTGTCTCGCGATAAGGGCCGCGCCGCCGATGCCGAGCGAGATGGAGGGCAGGATCAACCCTCGCGCCCAGCCGATGGGGTCTGATTCGAAAGGCACGTAGGAGACGACGGGGAGCACACGCAGCTGCACTGCGAAGACGAGCAGCAGGATGATGCCGACCCAGAACTCCGGAAGCGACATCGAGATGGAGCTGAAACTCGTGGCGAGCCGGTCGCGGAGAGAACCGGGCTTTGTACCGCCAATGATTCCCAGCGCGAGTCCGATGATGATCGACACGAGGAGTCCGCCCAGGATGAGCGAGGCGCTGGCGGGGATCCTTTCGGCGAAAAGCTCGAGCACGGGCCGGCCCGAGACGAAGGAACTGCCGAAGTCCCCGCTGAAGAGACCGACGTAGTAATCGACAAGTCGATCGAGAAAAGGCCGATCCAGCCCCAGCTGCTGCTCGAGTCGCGCAATACTCTCGGGGTTGGCGGCGGCGCCGAGGATGGCGGCCGCCGCGCTCCCCGGCACCATGTAGGTGAGGAGGAATGCGAAGAGCGACAGGAGCAGCAGCTGGGGTACTGCCAGAGCGAGTCGGGATAGTGCGAGGCGGAGCATTATTTCGACGTACCGTCTCTCTCAGGCAACTGGATCGGGTTCATTACTTGGCGGGAGTCAGGTCTCGGTAATTGACCGACTTGGGCTCCCAGGGCTCGTTCGGAGCGTCGACACCGGCAACGGTGTCGGAGTTCCAGGCGAGCACCTCCACACCGCGAAGGTGAGCACACGTGAGTGCCTCATCTGCAATGATCTTGCTGACCTCGGCCCAGAGTTCCACCGATGTCGGCGAGTCACCTGCAGCGATGGCGGCCTGCGCCGCACTGCGAAGGGCGTCGCTCTCCACTCCCGATGGGTTGCCGGGTGCGGCGGCCGCGAACCAGGCGCTGTACCACTCGAAGGGGGTCAGCTCCTCATTGCTCGAGAGTCCCAGCGGGTAGCGGCCGCTGTTCCACGTGCTGTTGTACTCGGGCGGCGGCAGCTCGGTCACAGCAACAGTGACGCCGGGAAGAGCGCTAGTGATCTGCTCCATGTAGACGCCGATCTGCCGTGCGTTGTAGGGTGCCGCAACCATCTCGGCTGAAATGCTCGGGCTGCCAGCCGTTGCATACAGGGCCTGAGCCGCGGCAGCATCCGTCGGGTAACCGGAGATGTCAGGGTGGTATCCGAGCTCGCCGTCGGCGAAGTGCTGCGTCGCCGCCTCACCCTCGCCGTCGATCTCGACCCACTGGTCGACGTCGATCGCGGTGCACATGGCCTGCCTCAGCTCGACCGATTCGAAGAGCCCACCCGGGCCGCGGTCGAAGAAGAACAGGTTGTTGCGGATCGCGGGGTACTGGAGTGTGTCGATCGAGGTGCCCTCGTAGCGTGAGAACACCCGGATCTCGGAGTCGGCGACGTCGATCTCGCCTGCGACGAGTGCCGCCGCGACCGCCTCGGGATCCGTGATCGTGTAGAGTTCGACGTTTCCGAAATCCGGGTTCTCGCCCCAATAGTCCTCAAAGGCCAAGAAGGCAAGGCGGGTTCCGAGCACCGAGGCGGACTCGTCGAAGGCCCACGGTGAGGTTCCGACGGGTGCCTGTGCGATGGAGCCGTCGGCGATCGCCGCGGGGCTACCGATCGGTAAGACACGAGTCGTCAGCGTCGTCGGGAGCGAAGGCGTGGGGCTCGACAGGTTGAGCCGAACAACGAACTCCTCGACGACATCCACCGATTCCACAACCTGCAGCGGACCGGAGTACGCCGTTGCGCCATCACGCACCAGCTCGACATTCACCTTGACCGCTTCGGCGTTGAACTTCTCCCCGTCATGGAACGTGACGTCGTCACGGAGCGTCAGGGTCAGCGAGTCGGCCGTGAGCGTCCAGTCGGTCGCGAGCCACGGCAACGGCGTGCCGTCGTTGCCGGGAATGAGGAGCGTCTCGTACGGGATGCGCAGGGGACCACCCTCCATCTCCTGACCGGGCGACCAGTTCTCGGGGAATTGACCGAAGTTGACGCGCAGCGTGGCGTCGGAGACTGGACCAGGGGAGGGCTCTTCCGGGGCGGGACTGGCCGTGCATCCGGCCAGCAGGAGGGTGGCAGCGACTATCGGCACCACCACCCTGTACAGCGTTGACTTGCGTGGCATCATTGCCTCCTTGATTTGGCCGAAACGCCCCACCGGGGCGGCGGCAACTGTGTCGGTGCTGCAATCACGGTAGCCAGCGGTGGAGCGCTCGAGCACCTCTCATCCGGCAACTTAACTGTGCACGATCGTGAGGGTCCACTTCGTCCGTTGGTCGTTATGGTGAGAATCGCGCTGCCCACGCGCAGGAGAGCAGGATGAAATGCCCGTTGTCGATATCAACGTTCACCACTTGCCGGAGGACCTCTTCACCAACGAGAAGATCCTCAACGGCTTTCTCACGAGTGCCCCCCGTGGCTTTGGAGAGATTGCGTCGGTGGGTGAGACGCCCGATGGGCGCAAGCAGCTGATTCTCGAGAAGCCGAAAGGCTACCAGAACCTCAACTACGTCGACGGCGACTATTCGGCCGAAGCAAAACTCGCCGCCATGGATGAGGCCGGCGTCGACTACGGCATCATGCGGGTGCCCGTGTGGCAGGAGTGGCTCGGGATCGAGACCTGCCGTGCCGTCAACGAGAATGCGCACGAGATCGTTCAACGTTCGGGCGGCCGACTCTTCTCGACGGCGTGTGTTCCCCCGTGGGGCCGGAAGGAAGACATCTACGAGCTTGAGCGCTGCGTGAACGAGCTCGGCGTCGTCGGTGTGCAGATTGCCTGCCACTACGGCCAGCTCTATCTCGACGATGAGGTGTTCAAGCCCTACCTCGCTGTGCTCGACAAGCTTGGCCTTCCGGTCATCGTTCACCACACCCCGCTTCCCGTCGAGTGGCGTTCGGTCATCGACTACACGAACCTTCGCCGCGAGTTCGGACGCATCGTCGACCAGGCGACCGCGGTGGGTCGTGAGCTCTTCAGCGGAATGTTCGACGAGTTCCCGAACCTCAAGTTCATCCACACCATGATGGGCGGAAACTGGTTTGCCAACGTCGACCTTATGACCCCTCATGTGGTTGGAAAGAAAGAGGCCATCCACCGGCTCGACCCGACCGGGGGTGAGAAGATCCGGCACTACTTGAAGAACAACATCTACTTCGACATGACTCACCCGCACTCGTGGGGCAAACACCAGGTTGAGGCGGCGGTGAAGATCAGTGGCGCTGACCACTACCTGTTCGGCTCGTCTTTTCCTGTCTTCTACAGCTGGATGAAGCAGGGCGTCGACTTCTTGAAAGACGAGATCGAGGTCTCTGACGAGGAGCGAGAACTCATGCTCTGGGGCAACGCAAAGCGCCTCTTCAACCTCCCTATCTGATGAGAGAGCGAGAACGGTGACAGACAACGATCACGACATCGATGGTTTCTTCAGCACCGCGAGAGTAAGCGCGCGCGACGAGGCCGTCGAGCTCGACGACTCGAACTTCCGCAATCATCTGTACGACCTGGACGACCCGGCGCTCGCACCGTGGCGCGGAATGAACTACGAGGAGTTCACCGCCGCGCGGCAGGACAACGAGTTTCTACAGCAGCTGTTGAACGACTGGAATGCCCTCTACCAGGAACCATTCTTCGGAATCACCTCAGACGGCACACTTCGTGATGTTCACCAATTGGGTGATCCGCTGCCCGGCAATGCGGCGCTCATTGCGGCCGCTCGAGGGCTGCTCACGGCACTCGGCCCCGAGGAGCGTGAGCGTGTGCAGTACCCGTTGGATGCCGGGGAGTGGCGAGCCTGGAGCAACCCCGAGTTCGTGTTTCATCGAGTGGGGCTGCGCCTTGAGAACCTGAGCGTCGAGATCATCGAGGCCGTCTGCACCGTACTTCGCGCAGCCCTCAGCGCAGAAGGCTATGAGCAGGTGCGCGAAGCCATGGCGCTCAATGGCTTTCTCGGCAAACTCGTCGAACTGCCGGGCGTGATGAACGAGCACAGCTACTGGTTCTCGATCTTCGGCGAACCGGCACAGGATGCTCCGTGGGGATTCCAACTCTTCGGCCACCATGTCGCGGTGAACTTCTTCACTGTCGACGGCCACGACGTCGTCGCTCCCGTCTTCATCGGCGCGGAGCCGGCTCTGACGGGAGAGCGGCCCCCAATCTTCGATGAGCGGGAGCGGCTAGCGCTTCGCCTCGCCGGATCGCTTAGCGAGACCCAGCGCTCGCGCTGCGTCGTCTACGACTCGGTGCTCGACCCCGCGATGCCCGAGGGTCGGCTGCACCCCGCCGATGAGCGCCACGTTGCCGGAGCGTTCCGGGACAACCGTGTCGTGCCGCATGAAGGCATCAAGGCGAGCGAGTTCGATGACGAGCAGAGAGGGATGCTGCGCAAGATCGTCGAAGACTTCCACCTGCTCAGCAGAGAACCGCAGCGTGAGCGACTGATGGCGCAGTTCGACCGATTCCTCGACGACACGTGGTTCAGCTGGTACGGGGAGACCGACGGCTCCTCCCCGATCTACTTCCGCATCCACAGTCCCGTTGTCCTCGCCGAACTCGACAACCATGCGGGCGTCTGGCTCTCGAACCGGCTCCCCGCCCGCTTCCACGTGCACAGTGTCCTGCGACTGCCGAACGGCAACGACTACGGCCGCGCGTTCCTCGCCCAGTGGCGCGCCCGCCAAGAAGACGACGCGACCGTCGAAACCACGAACTCTGAACAGATCACGAACTCTGAATAGAAAATGAGGCGAGATGATACCCACTGCTAACCCGACACCACCCTTCCAAATCACTCGAGCCAGCCACGTCGCGCTCGGCGTCACCGACCTCCAGAAGAGCCGCGACTTCTACCGTGATGTCATCGGACTCGTCGTCACCGAAGAGTCTGACAACACCGTCTGGCTGCGCGGTCTTGAGGAGGCCGCGCACCACAGCCTCATCCTTGAGCGACAGGGCGAGGCGAAAGCCGTTTGCGTGGGTCTTCGTGTGCGCAGCGATGAGGACATCGTCGCGGCCGAGAAGCACTTCGGTCAGCGTGGAATCGAGTGGGAGCGCGTCGAGCGCGAGCACCAGGGTCCCACACTGAGGTTCCGCGACTCGGTCGGCACCCACATGGAGCTGACCTCATCGATGTCGACCGTGCCGCGAAAGATGGCGCAGTTCCACGAGTTCGTGGCGGGGGCACCGCAGCGACTCGACCACTTTCAGGTCGTTACATACGACGTTCAGAAAGCCACTGACTTCTGGGCAGACTTGGGGATGCGACTCTCCGAGTACACGGCCACCGACGGCACCGATGAGTTGTGGGGAACCTGGCTTGAGGTGAAGGGCAACACGCACGACCTGGTCTTCACGAACGGCCGCGGTCCGCGCCTGCACCACTTTGCCTACACCGTTCCCGACGGTCTCTCGCTTATTCACGCGGCCGACGTTGCCGGTTCGCTCGGTCTCGGCGACGAGATCGACAGGGGGCCGGGTCGACACGGGCTCAGCAACGCCCTTTTTCTCTACCTTCGCGACCCCGACCAGCACCGCATCGAGCTCTTCACCACCCACTACCAGTTCATCGACCTCGAGACGGCTCCGATCCGTTGGGATGTCAGCGACCCGCGGCGCGCGCAGCAATGGGGGATGCCGGCATCCAACCGCTGGTTCTTTGAGGCGAGCGAGTTCCCCGGTGAGCAAGTGCACGAGCCGCTCCTGACGGCAACGCCGCCTACGCTCGAGGCGTATCTCGGCATTCACTAGGCGTAAGACGATCGTCGCGGACGTCGGATGTCGACGCGCCGCGGCACTGAGCAGAACCGTCTAATCTTTAGACGTGACGACACCCGCTGCGCGTCCGCGGCTCTCGCGCGAGACCATTGTCCTCGGCGTCATCGGGTTCTTCGTCATGGTCGGGTTCGGTGTCGTCATCCCCGTGCTGCCGGTGTTCGTGCGCGACTTCGGGGTCGGGTTCGCGGAGGTCGGTGCCGTCATCTCGGCGTTCGCGCTCATGCGGCTTGTCGCGGCATCCTTCGTCGGAAAACTCGTCGATCGATTCGGGGAGCGTCTCATCCTGTCTCTGGGCATCGGGATCGTCGCCGTGTCGACGGCGCTGACTGGTGTGGCCCAGTCATACGCGGAGGTGCTGCTGTGGCGCGGGCTGGGCGGCATCGGCTCGGCCATGTTCAGCATCTCGGCGATGTCGCTGCTGCTGGTGACGACCGCGCCCTCTCTGCGAGGCCGCGCGGTGGGCTTCTACCAGGGAGGCTTCCTGCTGGGCGGCATGACCGGTCCGGCGATCGGCGGATTCCTGGCGGCGATCTCCCTGCGGGCACCGTTCTTCTTCTACGCGGGCATGCTGCTTGTTGCTGGCGTGATCGGGGTTCTGCTGCTGCGCAGCCCGTCACGGCACACGCGGGACGCGGGCGATCCGCAGCAGGCGCCGATCCCGTTCCGTGTGGTGCTGTCGGACCGCCGCTACCGCGCTGCCCTCGTCGCGAACCTGGCGGTGGGCTGGTCGAGTTTCGGTGTGCGCACGGCCCTGATTCCGGTGCTCGTGGTGGAGGTGCTGCACGAGTCCACCGTGTGGACGGGTATCGCGATCGCCGTTGCCGCCGTCGCGCAGACCTTGGCGCTGGCACCGGCGGGTCGTTTTGTGGACATGGTCGGCCGCAGACCGGCCATTATCGGCGCGTTCACACTGGCGGGGGCGGTGATGATGGCCATCCCGTTTGCCCCCGACATCTGGGTTCTGATTGCGCTCGTCAGCGCCTACGGGGTTGCGGCTGCCTTCATGGGAACCGCCCCTGCGGCAGCGGTGGGGGATGCCGCGGGAGGGCGCACGGGGCAGCCGGTGGCGTTCTTCTCCGCAGTTTCCGATGTGGGGGCCATTCTGGGAGCGCTCGTAGCGGGGCTTCTCGTTGACGCGGTGTCGTTCCACGCGGCCTTCGCCACGGCACTGCTGCTCCTGGCGATTGCGGCAGGGTACGCCCTGCTGCGGATGCCGCGCGCCTTTGCGCGAGCCTGACGTGGCCGTGCGGGGTGATTTGGCACGGAAAACGGTTGGTAACGATTGGTCACGAGCACGCGTAATACCCCTGTGTTTCCCATTCGATGTGCACTAAGGTCAGTGATTGCAGTTGCAGTACCTTCGAACCTTTTGAAAGCCAGAGAGCCGAACGGCCCTTTGACCCTTCGGGAGCGGACGATGAACACCGCGACGAGTGACCTCGACGGTCGTGGTCACGCGAGCAAACTCCTGAAGGAGAAAGAAAATGGCAGTAGGCACCGTTAAGTGGTTCAACGCGGAAAAGGGCTTTGGATTCATCGCCCCCGAGGACGGAAGTCCCGACGTGTTCGCCCACTACTCGGCCATCACGGGCAGCGGCTACCGCTCCCTCGATGAGAACCAGAAGGTCGAATTCGACCTCGCCCAGGGCCCGAAGGGCCCGCAGGCGGAGAACATCCGCGCGATCTAGTCGACACTAGACCCACCCGTCGACCCCCGCCCTGACCACACGGGTGGGGGTCGACTTTTTGTGCCGACGGGTTCTCTGTCACTTGCAAAGACGCGTGCGTGTCCCCTGCGGCAGACCCGCTCAGGGTGTGAGGATGAACACCATGACCGACACCGCCACCACCCCGGCAGCCGCGCTGGCCACCTTCCGTGAGCGCAGAGAGCGCGCCGTCGCCCAGCCCCTCGGGAGCCTCGCCCTCACCACCACCCAGTGGGTCGACTCCGAGCAGCAGATCTGGGGCGTGCCCGGTACGTGGGCGCCGTTACCCGTGGGCGAATCCGGGCTGAGGCTGACCGCGCGCGCCGCCGATAGCATCCGCGTGAACGGTGAACTCGTCGACGGCACAGTCACTGTCGCCGGCAAAGACAGCGACAACCCCGGGAGCATCGTCTTCAGTGACACGCAGCAGGGGTTCGTCATCGCAGGGCCAGCCGGGTACGCGCTGCGGGTATGGGACGCCCAATCCGACGCCATCGCCAACTTCGGCGGAATCGCAGCGTTCGACCACAACCCCGACTGGGTCGTGCCCGCACGGTTCACCGAGACACCGGGCGCGACGATGCCGTTCGAGCACATCAAGGACGATGAAGCGCGCGAGACCGAGATTCCCGGGGTCATCAGCTTCACGAAAGACGGCGTCGACTACTCGCTCGCCGCGATCAAGTCCGGCCGTGCCTTGCAGGTCGTCTTCTCCGACGCCACGAGCGGCGAAACAACGTACTCCGTCGGCAGATTCCTCTTCGTCGCACCGGATGCCGACGGCAACGTCACACTCGACTTCAACCATGCGGTGCTCCCACCGTGCGCGTTCTCGTACGCCTTCAACTGCCCCATGCCGCCGAAGCAGAACCGA
>DAOMOV010000002.1:7206-35914 GCA_035444505.1 Terrimesophilobacter sp. | reverse complement strand
GACTCCAGACGATCAAGGAGATCAGGGGCGACCTGCGAGAGGTACCCCGAGATCGTCTCGTGCGCACCCTTCCCCTCGACTACAAGCTTCTGGAAGTCCTCATTGAACACGTCACGGATGATCTTGATGAGCAGGTCGGGCTCGCTGTGCAGCAGCGACGGCGCGTTGCCCTTCTCGGTGGCCGCAGAAATCTGAGACCACTGCGCGATGAGGCGGTTGACATCGAGCGTGAGCTGCTCCTCAGAGGCGCCCTCGGCCGCGGTGCGCACGATGACGCCCACGTTCTCAGGCAGCACGTCCTTCAGGATCGCCTTCAACCGGGCGCGCTCCGTATCGGGCAGCTTGCGCGAGATACCGTTCATCGACCCGTTCGGCACGTACACGAGGTAGCGCCCCGGCAGACTCACCTGGCTCGTCAGACGGGCACCCTTGTGGCCCACAGGGTCCTTGGTGACCTGCACGAGAACCTTGTCGCCCGGCTTCAGTGCGAGCTCGATACGACGAGGCTGATTGCCTCCGGATGCCTCACCCACGGCATCCCAGTCGACCTCGCCCGAGTACAGCACCGCATTGCGGCCCCGGCCGATATCGACGAAGGCGGCCTCCATGCTCGGCAGCACGTTCTGCACGCGACCCAGGTAGACGTTGCCGATGAGGGAGCTCTCCTGCGACTGAGCAACGTAGTGCTCGACGAGCACACCATCCTCGAGCACACCGATCTGAATGCGGTCGTGCTTCTGCCGCACCACCATCACCCGGTCCACGCTCTCGCGCCGCGCGAGGAACTCCGCCTCAGTGATCACCGGGCGGCGGCGACCGGCATCCCGGCCGTCACGCCGACGCTGCTTCTTCGCCTCAAGCCTCGTCGAGCCCTTGAGCTTCTGCGGCTCAGTGATCTGCACCGTCTGCCGCGGCTGACGCACCTTCACCACGTTGTTCGGCTGACCCGAATCCGATGCACCCTCCTCGCCCGCACGCCTCCGCGTGCGGCGACGACTCGACGTCGGCTCATCGCCCGATGCAGACGACTGCTGCTGCGACTTCGGCGGTGCCGGAGGCAGGTCGGGAGCCTGGAAGAGGATCGCCACCGAGGGTGCCGATGGGGCGACCTTGCCTGACTCCTCGATCGCGGCATCCGGTTTCGGCGACTTCGACGCTGATGACTTCGACGCTGTCGTCTTCTTCGACGCGGCCTTCGCTGGGGCCTCCTTCGCAGGAGCCTCCTTGGGGGTCGCCTTCTTCGCGGACGCCTTCTTTGGGGCGGACTTGGCTGCGGCCTTCTTCTCGGGCGCAGCATTCTCTGCCGGGGCTGACTCAGCGGCCAACGCCGGCGAAGCCACGGGCTCACTCGCGGCCGCACTCGCACTACTCCGCCGTGCGCCGAACAGACCGGTGCGCTTCTTGGGCTTGGATTCGGGGCTCGCCGAGCCGCCGTCGGTTTCGTTGTTTTCGTTTGTCTCCACCATCGCTGGTGTACTCCCAACCCGTGCGGGCGACCGCGCCGCCCAACCGGGTTTCACTTGTCGTGCGGTGACTCAGTGTGCTGAGCTACCGCGAATCCTGTGCGTATCACGCTCTCGATCGCCGCCCAACCCGAAAATCAAGGGTTCATGTGCGGCAATCAGTCCGGCATTCGTGCCATCTGGCACCGGCCGGGAAGCTTTATAGCGTCACGCCGAGCGCGGCTCGAGTGACTTCCTCGATTATCGCACGTTCGCACGCGATTCGTGCCGCCACTCCTCAATCACCGAGAAAAAGGGCGCCGCGGCCGAAACCGCGACGCCCCCTCACTCGTGTGAAGACTTACTCGATGAGCCAGTCGATCTGGCTGCCGAACTCGGCGAGCCACTCGTCAACGGCACCGGCGGGGTTGCCTTCGTACTCGTCGGAGGTGACGAGTCCCTCAAGCGCGCCGTACTGGGCATCGGTGAGCTTGACCTGGCTGATGAAGTCAGCGGCCTCGGGGAACTCCTCCGAGAAGGTCAGCTTGCCGAGGAAGTGCAGCGACTCGGTGTCGCCCATGGCACCCAGCGGGTCTGCGAGGTCCTTCATGTCCCACGTCGCGTAGGCCCAGAACGGACGCCACAGGGTGACGACGATGGGATCCTCAGAGGCGTAGGCCGTGTCGAGGCTCGCGAGCATGCCCGCGGTCGACGACGTGATGAGCTCATAGTTGTCGAGCTCGTACGCTGGCATCATGCTGTCCTGCGTTGCCGCGGTGAGGCCAGCGCCCGGCTCGATGCCGATGATCTGGCCGCCGAACAGGTCAGCGTTGGCCTTGAGATCCTCAAGCGAGTTGATGTCGGTGAGGTAGGTCGGCACCGCAATGGTGAGGGCTGCGCCGTCATAGTAGGTGCCGAGGTCCTCGATGCTGTCACCGAACTCCTCCATGTATGCCGCGTGGGTCACTTCGGACCACGCCGACGGGTACATGTCGATGTCACCCTGCGCGAGCGCTGTGTAGAGCGGGCCCGCGTCGACGACATCCTCCATCGCGATCTCATAGCCGAGCTTCTCAAGCTGATTGGCGAGCAGGTAGGCGGTGCTGAGGCCGTCCGTCCATGCCGGCAGGAAGCCCATCGTGATGGTCTGCGTCTCCTCGGCGGGCAGCGTGTCGGTGCCGGGCTCCTCGCCGTTGCTGGCGCAGCCTACGAGGGCCAGCGAGGCTGCTGCCCCCATCGCGATCATGCTCACTAGATGCTTCTTTTTCATGGTCATCTTCCTTCTCTCATTACGCATGTCTTCACACGTTCCGTATCTGTCTTGTTCCGGTTCGGGTTGATCTACATCGGTACGGGCGGCTTGATCGCGCCGCGAGCCTCCTCCTCTTGTGCTGCGTCAAGGCTGCTGCTGCGAGCCTGGCGCTGGTTCAACTGGTTGATGAGCGATGTGGGGTGTGCACCGAGATTGCCGAACGCAGCCGATACTCGGTCAAGGAACACGGCGATGAACACGACCCCCAACCCTGCCTCAACTCCCTTGGCGACGTTGATGGTGGTGAGCGCGCTGACGACCTCTTTCCCGAGCCCCGGGGCGCCCGCCATCCCCGCGATGACCGCCATCGAGAGCGCCAGCATGATGACCTGGTTGATGCCGGCCATGATCGTGGGCGTCGCCAGCGGCAGTTGGATTCCGCGAAGAATCTGCCCGGGCCTCGCACCAAAGGCGAACCCGGCCTCCACCGTCTCCTTGTCGACGCCGCGGATGCCGAGCTCGGTGAGCCGCACTCCCGGCGGAAGCGAGAAGATCACCGTCGCCACGACACCGGGAACGAAACCGAGGCTGAAGAACATGATCACGGGGATGAGGTACACGAGCGACGGCATCGTCTGCATGAAGTCGAGCACCGGTTTGAGCACGGCACTCACCGTGTCATTTCGCGCCGCCCAGATTCCCAGCGGCACCGCGATCGCCACCGTGGCGAGAGTGGCGACGAGCACGAGCGCAAGCGTCTGCATCGAGGTATCCCACTGATCGACACCGAGGATGAAGACGAACATCAGAACGGTGCCGACGGCGAGCTGCCACGACCGCACGAGCCAGGCGAGGAGCGCGAACAGCACGATCATGAGAAGGGCCGGTGGAGCCATGAGTGCGTCAGCCAAGCCGTTCGAAACAAACCCGACCACGTTCTTGATCAGGTCCAGGAGCCAATCAAGGTTCTCCCGAGTCCAGTCGAGCAGGGCCCGAGCCCACTGACCGATGGGAATGCGAAAGCCGTCCATCAGCGCACCCCCTCTGCGCTCACGTCGACATCGGGTCTCTCCGCCGACTCCGCAAGCACCTCGTCGATGACCGAGGCTGCCACCGGTTGCTGCAGCACCTCGAGTTCGCCGGTCGCAGCAGAGCCGGGGCCGAGCGCCGCGAGCAGCGTGACCCGGGGGATGACCCCGACGAGGCGACCCGCGTCATCCAGTACCGCCAGCGGAAGCGGGGACTCCACCGCGGGCACGAAGAGATTGATGAGCACGTCGGACTCGCTCACGCTCTGCGGAACCGGCTGGATGACTGAGTTGAACGACGTCGATCCGGCACGCACCAGTTTCACCGCGTCACGGTCGGTGACGATTCCGACGAGACGACGGTCGCGATCCGTGACGTAGACCGCCGACGAGTACGCGTCACGCATCTGGCGAAGTGCCGTGCGGGGGCCGCCCGTCTCCGGCACCACTGCCCGCGGTCGCTCCATGACGTTGCCGGCCGTCAGCACCCGCGCTCGGTCGACATCCTGAACGAACTGCTCGACGTAGTCGTTGGCCGGGTCGGTGAGAATCTCCTCGGGGGTGCCGATCTGCACGATGCGCCCGTCACGCATCACCGCGATCCGGTCACCGAGGAACATCGCCTCGTTCAGGTCGTGCGTGATGAAGATGATCGTCTTGCCCAGCTCGCCCTGCAGCTCGACGAGCTGCTCCTGCATCTCACGACGGATGAGCGGATCGAGCGCCGAGAACGCTTCATCCATGAGCAGGATATCGGTGTCGGCCGTGAGCGCGCGACCAAGACCCACGCGCTGCTGCATGCCACCGGAAAGCTCGGAGGGGAGGCTTTCCTCCCAGCCCGCCAGTCCCACCTTCGCAATGTTGGCGAGAGCGCGCTCGCGCCGCTCCGCAAGCGGCACGCCCTGAATCTCGAGGCCGTAGGCGACATTGTCGATGACGGTGCGGTGCGGGAGCAGGGCGAAGTGCTGGAACACCATCGACATGTGGCTCCGGCGAACCTCGCGCAGCTCCGGCGGAGCCATTCCGACGATGTCGTTGCCGTTGATCTCAACGCTGCCCGCCGTCGCCTCCAGGAGCCCGTTGAGCATACGGATGAGCGTCGACTTGCCGGCGCCCGACAACCCCATGACGACGAAGATCTCGCCCGGCGCGACCTCGAAGGAAGCGTCGATCACCGCGGCCGTGCCGAGGTCAGCGATCTCGTCGCGCGTCGCTCCATCGCGCAGGCGAGACAGAGCCTCCCTGGGGTTGCGACCAAAAATCTTGAACAGATTCTGAACGCGAACAGCAACTGCCTGGGTCTCGGTCAACGGGGCCTCCGGGCATCCGAGCGGATGCTGGTGGGTCGCGGTCCGGGTTGGAAGCAGGCTTGCGTCGGGAACACGCACACCTCGTGCGAAGCATCCGACGGGGCAGGGAACATCGGGTTCGCCACCGCCGCTTCAACCATACGAACGACCGGATCGAGACCCGGTCGCGCGCGGCCTGAGCTTTCAGGTTCCCCACCCTAGCAAGGACCCTCAGCCCTCCGCAGATGCCCGGCTTCCCACGAGGCTTCACAGAAACCCCTGATCAGAGCGTGGTTTGGAGCCAAGCGGTCGCTGGGTGGGCAGCGAGCCTTCGTTGCCTCTTCGTTACCTCTCGCCGAACCAGAGCGCGAGCTCACGAGCCGCCGTCTCCGGCGAATCCGAGCCGTGCACCAGGTTCTGCTGCACCGCGAGACCCCAGTCGCGCCCCAGGTCGCCCCTGATCGAGCCTGGCTCAGCCGTCGTCGGATCCGTCGTACCCGCGAGAACCCGGAAGCCCTCGATCGCGCGGTTCCCGGCAACCCGAAGGGCCACGACCGGGCCGGACTCCATGAACTCGATGAGCGGCTCATAGAACGGCTTGCCCTCGTGCTCCTCGTAGTGCTTCGCCAGCAGCTCGCGGTCAGCATGCACAAGCCTCACGTCCACGAGCACGTAGCCCTTAGCCTCAATGCGGCGAAGGATCTCGCCGGTGAGTCCTCGGGCGACGCCGTCCGGTTTGACAAGCACAAGGGTTTCTTCGATAGCGGACACGTGTGGCTCCTAGTTGGGCTCTGCAGCTGATTCGGTCGAAACGTCACCCTCAAACTTACGCGCATCAAGCCGACGTCCGGTGACGAAGCAGAAGACCCACAGGGCCACGAACACCGCTGCGACAGCGAAAAGCACGGGCGTGACAAAGCCCAGGGAGACAAGAACAGCCTGCAAGAGCCATCCGAGCCACACTCCCCACGAGAACCGCATCGCGTACGCCGCGACCATAAAAGCGACGATGAGCACAGCACCCCCGCCGAACGCGACGGGGGCCGCGAGCTCGCGCAGCCCGAACACCGTCAACGCCGCGAAGAAGATCACGAACGCCTCGAGACCGAGCACGATCGACAGCAGAGACTCGGATGCCGACCGCACCCTGCGCCCCGAGGGCTCGGTTCCGCGGGTCATCACTCTTCCCCCTCATCGCGTGCCACGAGGTTCGACCAGCCCTGTACCGCCGCGAGGGCCATCGCCTCGCCGACCAGAGTGATGGACCCGGTGACGACAACGCCGCGACCGGATCCCTGCACGGCCCACAGCCTGGCGGCGGCGAGGGCCTCGTCGAGCTGATCGAACCGTTCGATCTCGCGCTGGGGCTCGCCGGGTTCGGCCTCCCACCTGCCGGCACTCCAATACTCGACGTCGTCGGCGAGCTCGTCGGCGGGAATGGCCCTGTCGGAGTGCGACTGTGTCACGTGGATGCGGTTCGCGAGCGGTGCAAGAATCTCGATCATGCCCCCGGCATCCTTATCGGCGAGGATGCCGACGACAAGCACGACCTCAACAAAGTTGAAGTACTCCTTGATGGCGGTCGCAAGGGCGGCAGCTCCGTGTGGATTATGCGCGGCGTCGATGAGCACGGGCGGCTCAGTGCCGAGCAGTTGCAGCCGCCCGGGCGAGGTTGCGAGGGAGAGCCCCTCGACGAGCACCTCGCGCTCGATCGGCTTCTCACCCCCGCCGAGGATCGACTCGACCGACACGACCGCGAGAGCAGCCTTGTGCGCCTGGTGCTCCCCGAGGAGTGGAAGCACCAGCTCGTCGTAGCGCGCCGCGAGCCCCTGAATCGTCACGACCTGGCCACCGACCCCCACGCGCGACGACACGACCCCGAAGTCACGGTTCTCCCACGCCACCGCCGCGTCGAAACGCTCCGCGGCGAGCGCGATCGGACCGATCGCATCCGGCTGCTGCACCGCCGACACGACCCGCGCAGCAGGCTTGATGATGCCCGCCTTCGTGGTCGCGATCTGACCGATGGTGTCGCCAAGGCGGTGCGTGTGGTCGAGGGCCACGGGTGCGAACACGGCGACCTCACCATCGGCGACGTTGGTGGAGTCCCACTCGCCGCCCATTCCCACCTCGAGCACGACGACATCGGCAGGGGCGTCGGCGAAGCAGGCGAAGGCGAGCACGGTGAGCGCCTCGAAGTAGGTGAGGGTCTCCTCCCCCGCCTCGGTGAGCTCAGCATCGACCATGTCGAGGTAGACGCTGATGTCGTCCCAGTTGCGCACGAGAGCCTCGTCAGAGATCGGCTCGCCGTCGATGACGATGCGCTCGTTCACACTGATGAGGTGCGGGCTCGTCATGAGACCCGTGCGCAGGCCGTGTGCGCGCAGAATCGACTCGGCGATGCGACACGTCGACGTCTTGCCGTTCGTGCCGGTCACATGGATGATGCCGTAGGCGCGCTGCGGGTTACCGAGCAGATCGACGGCGCGTCGAGTCGGCTCAAGGCGCGGCTGCGGCATCGACTCCCCCACGCGCGCCAGCAGTTGCGCGTACACCCGGTCGGCACCGGCCCGCGCCGACTCCCGCTGCGATTCGCTCACACGCGCTCCAGTTCGATCGACACGTGGGAGTCCACGCCCACAGCAGTCTTGCCGTCTCCGACCGCGACGTCCAGCGCCGTGGCGAGAGTCTCCGCTGCGATGAGGTCGCGGTGAGCGTCTGTCGCCGTGACGACAGCTTCGTCGCCCGCGATCCTCAGGCGGATGCGGTCGGAGACGTCGAGTCCGGCATCCTTCCGCGCCTGCTGCACAACTCGTACGATGTCGCGCGCGAGGCCCTCCGCCTCAAGCTCGGGCGTGGTCTCGGTGTCGAGCAGCACGAAGCCGCCGCCACTGAGGAATGACACGGCACCGTGCTCGTCGCGTGACTCGAGCACGAGCTCGAACTCGCCGCCAGTGAGCGTCACGCCGTCGACCTCGACCGTGTCGCCCTGCTGGGTCCAGAATCCGTCTTTAGCGGCGCGGATGACTCGCTGCACCTCCTTGCCGAGCCGTGGGCCCAGCGCGCGCGCGTTGACGACGAGGCGCCGCGTGATGCCGAAGTCGCTGAGGCTGTCCTCGGTGAGGTCGACGAGCTCAACCGCCTTCACGTTGAGTTCGTCGCTGAGGATGCCGACGAACGGTTCCAGCCCCGCCCCACCACCGACAACGGTGAGGGTGGCGAGCGGCAGCCGCACCCGCAGGTTCTTCGCCTTGCGCAGTGCGAGGCCCGCGGAGGCGATCTCCCGCACACGATCCATGGCGACGACGAGAGACTCATCGGCCGGGAAGAGCTCGGCGTCGGGCCAGTCCGTGAGGTGAACGCTGCGACCACCGGTGAGGCCCCGCCAGATCTCCTCTGTGACGAGCGGTGCGAGCGGCGCGGCAACGCGCGTGAGGGTCTCGAGCACGGTGAAGAGCGTGTCGAAACCCTCGGTCTCGGTACCCTCCCAGAAGCGGTCGCGGCTGCGGCGCACGTACCAGTTGGTCAGCACATCGGCGAAGTCACGCAGCTTCGCCGCGGCCATGGGGCTGTCGAGCGCCTCGAGGTCTGCCGTAACGGCGATGATGAGTTCGCGCGTCTTGGCGAGCAGGTAGCGGTCCAGCACGTTCGTTGAGTCGGTGCGCCACTGAGCCTCATAGCCGCCCTCCTCCGCCGCGTTCGAGTACAGGGTGAAGAAGTAGTAGGTGCTCCACAGCGGCAGCAGGAACTCCCGCACCCCGCCCCGGATGCCCTCCTCCGTGACGATGAGGTTGCCGCCGCGGATGACGGAAGACGACATCAGGAACCAGCGCATCGCATCCGCACCGTCCCGATCGAAGACCTCGGAGACATCCGGATAGTTGCGCAGACTCTTCGACATCTTCTGGCCGTCACTGCCGAGCACGATGCCGTGGCTGATGACGTTGCTGAACGCGGGCCGGTCGAACAGAGCCGTGGCGAGCACGTGCATCGTGTAGAACCACCCGCGCGTCTGCCCGATGTACTCGACGATGAAGTCGGCCGGGTTGTGGCGCGGCTTCGACGCATCGCCGTCGACGCCGTCGAACCACTGGCCGTTCTCGAACGGGTAGTGCACCTGCGCGTAGGGCATCGAGCCGGAATCGAACCAGACGTCGAGCACGTCCTCAATGCGACGCATCGTCGAGGCGCCGCTCGGGTCGTCAGGGTTCGGGCGGGTCAATTCGTCGATGAAGGGACGGTGCAGGTCGGGCTCGCCATCGGCGTTGAGTGGCAGGCGGCCGAAGTCTGCCTCTAGCTCAGCGAACGAGCCGTACACGTCCACGCGCGGGAAGGCGGGATTGTCGCTCTTCCACACCGGAATCGGGCTGCCCCAGTATCGGTTGCGACTGATCGACCAGTCGCGCGCGTTCGAGAGCCATTTGCCGAACTGGCCGTGCTTCACGTTCTCCGGCACCCAGTGGATCTGCTCGTTCAGTTCGCCCATGCGGTCACGGAACTCGGTGACCCGCACGAACCAGCTCGACACCGCCATGTAGATGAGCGGTTTGCGGCAGCGCCAGCAGTGCGGGTACGCGTGCTCGTAGCTGCGCTGCTGCAGCAGGCGCCCGTTGGCGCGCAAATCCTGAGTGAGCGGCTTGTTCGCATCGAACACCTGCTGGCCCGCGACAAGCGGCACCGACGGCAGGAACCTGCCCCCGGCATCCAGCGACAGCACCACGGGGATTCCGTGCGCCGCCGTCGTCAGCTGGTCTTCCTCACCGTACGCGGGCGACTGGTGCACGATGCCCGTGCCCTCGCCCGTGGCGACGTAGTCGGCGAGGAGAATCTGCCACGCCGGCTCGCCGTACTCCTTCTCGTAGAAGTCCCAAAGCCGCTCATAGCGGATGCCTGCCAGCTCGCTCCCCTTCACCGTGCGCGCGATCGCGGCGCGGGCCTCCTCGATGCTCTCGTAGCCGAGCTCCTTCGCGTAGGACGCAACCGTGTCAACCGCGAGGAGGTAGTGGGCTGTGCCCTGTGCCGACCCATCACCGGCGCCGAGCGGGCCAGCGGGCACGATGACGTAGTCGATGTCGGGGCCGACCGCGAGGGCGGCGTTGGTGGGGAGGGTCCACGGTGTCGTGGTCCAGGCGAGGGCGCGCACTCCCGCCAGCCCGGCGGCCTCGGCCGCATCGCCGAGGAGCGGGAACGTCACCGTCACCGTCTGGTCCTGACGCATCTGGTACACATCGTCGTCCATGCGCAGCTCATGGTTGGACAGCGGTGTCTCGTCGTTCCAGCAGTACGGCAGCACCCGGAAGCCCTCGTAGGCGAGGCCCTTGTCGTAGAGCTGCTTGAACGCCCAGATGACGCTCTCCATGAACGACGGATCGAGGGTCTTGTAGTCGTTCTCGAAGTCCACCCAGCGCGCCTGGCGGGTCACGTAGTCCTGCCACTCGTCCGTGTAGCGCAGCACCGATTCGCGCGCGGCACGGTTGAACGCCTCGATCCCCATCGACTCGATCTCGCCCTTGGTGGTGATGCCAAGCTGACGCATCGCCTCCAACTCCGCCGGCAGACCGTGGGTGTCCCAGCCGAAGCGCCGCTGAACCTGCTTACCCCGCATCGTCTGGAAGCGCGGGAACACGTCCTTCGCGTACCCCGTGAGCAGGTGCCCGTAGTGCGGCAGGCCGTTTGCGAACGGCGGGCCGTCGTAGAAGACCCACTCGTCGCATCCGCTGCGATTGTCGACGGATGCCTGGAAGGTGTCGTCGCTCTTCCAGAACGCGAGCACCTTCTCCTCAACCGCGGGAAAGCGGGGGCTCGGGTTGACGGGCTCGGGGCGACCGTCGCCGCCGTGGGGGCTCTTGGGGTAGACCATGTGCGTTCTTTCGTCGTCGTGCCGTGTTGGTTCACTGGGCACGAGGACGACAGGAGCCGCGGTACCACCTCGATTGCGCGCATCCCTGCGGGCCACTCATTCACGGCTGTGACGGGCCTGCCCGTTCGGTTCTACTGCACCGCCCACCCGAAGGTCGGCGATGGTTCTTCCGAAGACTCCCCGGTGATGGCCGGATCACTGTCGATGAGGCTTAACGATACACGCAGTGTGCCCCGCCGAAGGTCAGCGGGGCCCACCATCAAGCACGCGGCTCAGCGAGTAGGAACGACGATTGCACGACCGCGAATCTCACCCGCGTGCAGCTTCTCGTATGCCTTCGCCCCGTCGTCCATCGCGAACTCCTCCGTCTCGATCGTCAGCACGCCCGCGCGAGCGAGATCGAGCACCTCGAACATCTCCGATCGGGAGCCCCAGTTGACGACCTGCACCTGCGTGTCGAACGGAAGCGTCAAGTACCCGGCAGGGACCGAGCCGCCCCCGACACCCACAACCGAGATGATGCCGCGCATCCGCACCATGCCCTGCGCGATGTCGGCGGTCGGCTGGATGCCCACGAAGTCGAACACGACGTCGGCGCCGTGGCCCCCCGTGAGCTCCTTCACCGAGTCGATTGCGGACTTGTCGGACGGGAACGTGTGGTGCGCACCGACCTTCTTCGCGAGCTCGAGCTGCGGCTCCGCCACATCGAGCGCGATGACCGTTGCGGCGCTCAGCGCCCGAATGATCTGGATCGCGACGTGACCCAGGCCTCCCGCTCCGATGACCACGGCGGTGCTACCCGGCTGGAGGCGGTGAAGAGCGCGCTTGACCGCGTGATACGGGGTGAGACCGGCATCCGTGAGCGAGACCGACTTCACCGGGTCGAGATCGCCGAGCGGAATGAGGTGGCGAGGGTCGTCGACCACCATGTACTCGGCCATACCACCCGGGCTGAAGATGCCGGGGGCGCGAGTGCCCTTCTCGCAGTTGTTCTCCTCGCCGCGCGAGCACGCGTAGCAGCGGCCGCAGCCCCACGGGCCGTAGACCAGCACCGATTCTCCGACCTCGACGCCAGTGGTTCCCGCGCCGAGTTCGTCGACGACGCCGACGACTTCGTGGCCGAGCGTCAACGGAAGCGGGTGAAAGTTGTACTCCTCTTCACTCGCACCCATGATGAACTCGTCGGAGTGGCACGCTCCCGCAGCGGTCACCTTGATGAGCACTTGACCGGCACCGGGCGATGGCTTCTCGACCTCCTTGAGTTCGGGGCGTCCGCCAATCTTGGTGTACTGGAGTGCCTTCATGATCGAATCCCTTCTGAGGAGGAGTCTTCGCCCCCCCGCAGTGAATGATGTGATTCGAGTCTGCCCCGCTTCATCCCAGGGCACCATCAGGAAACTCTCAGCGAAAATAGGATGCGAGCACCGATGCGCCCGAAGCCGCATCGGGCACTGTGACGACGAAGCGCTTGCCGTTGGTTCGGGTCACCTCGATGGCGTCACCGGATCGCATGATCACACCACTGCGTCCGGCGCCGTCCCACCGCCAACCCCACCCGCCGAACTCCGCGACGGCGTTCACGGTGACGGCGCGAACCTCAGAGATCTGCGTCGGCGGGATGACCAGTCGCGGCCACCCCACGGCGCTTCGAACGACGAGCCCACGCCGGTCAGCGCTCACCCGCCACGCGAGAGTGGTGACCACCAGCAGCAGAATCAGCACGAGTGAGCCGAGGGCGATCAGCCAGCCGTGCCCGTAGACGATCGTCACGGCGAGGGCGATGAGGCACGCGGCGACACCGGTTCCGATGACCCACCACGCTACGGGCGTCATGGTCACCGTGCGCGACCACGCGACACGTTCGGCGCCGTCAATCGTGAGGGGTGCTGCACTCGCCGTGGAGACGGGCACCCGCGTGACGGCGGGCAGAAGAAACCACGCTCCTGCAGCGAGCACGGTCGACACCGCGAATCCGAGAAGCATGAGCGGGCCGACGTCCGGCGCGGTGGTCGCATCCGCGAGCCCGCGTTGAATGTAGAGGCTGCCTCCGATGATGACGCTGAGCAGGGCACCGAGCCACAGGCTCGTGACGACCATGAACTTCTGGCCGACGAGCAGGCGACCGTCTGGTGCGATCTTCCACGATGCGCTGACGGCAAAGATGGCGAAGGCGAGCGTGATCGCAAGGGGCAGAGCTATGGAGATCCATGCGGAGCCGTAGCCGTCGGCGCCGTCCACTCCCCAGTGGATGGCGACGGGTTCGGGAAGGTCGGGGAGCCAGGTGAGCGCAACGAGCGCGGTGGTGAGCGCGATGACCACAGGTGCGATGCCGCCGATGAGCACGATCCTGCGGTGCGCAGAGAAGACCCGTTCGGAGTCGACGGTGCGGTCGGAGTCTTCTGTGGAGGGGTCGTCTGTGCTCGGGTCGTTCACCGGTAGGCCTCTCGGATCATGGCTGCAAGCGCCGTTGCGGGTACGCCAGCGGCCCGCGCCTCGGTGACGGCGTCGTCGACGGCGGCGCGCAGAGCGGTGTAGTCGGTGGTGCGCTGGGTGACGACGGCGCCCCTGCCTCGACGGAGCTCGAGGAGCCCTTGGTCGCGGAGTTCCTGGTAGGCGCGGAGCACGGTGTGCACGTTGATGTCGAGAGACTCGGCGAGGTCACGCGCAGCGGGGAGTCGTTCTCCGGCGGCGGCTTCGCCTCGAATGATGCCAGCACGGATGCTCGCGGCGAGCTGCTCGAAGAGCGGCACGTCAGTCTCGGGATCGATTCTGAAGAGCATCCGCCCATCCTATAGTTCTATTTACACTAGATCAACTAGGTAGCCTCGGGCGTGCGAGGCGCGACGCCTTGAGCTGCTTCGTGAACGGATGCTTCGGCCGCCGCAGCAACCGCGACGCCGGCCCCGACTCCACCACTTCACCATCGCGCATGACCAGAATCTCGTCGGCGATGTGCGCGACGACGTCAAGGTCGTGCGAGATGAACACCATGCTGAGCCCGAGGCGCACGCGCAACTCGTCGAGCAGGTCGAGCACCCTCGCCTGCACCGTCGCATCCAGAGCCGAGAC
The DNA here is from genome assembly GCA_035444505.1 of Terrimesophilobacter sp. Lineage (GTDB taxonomy): Bacteria > Actinomycetota > Actinomycetes > Actinomycetales > Microbacteriaceae > Terrimesophilobacter. Next base: position 21,974 of record DAOMOV010000002.1, on the reverse strand, counting down.
AGGCTCGTCGCACACGAGAATGCGGGGCCTGCGGGCCAGCGCTCGGGCGATCGCGACGCGCTGCCTCTGCCCGCCCGAGAGCTCGTGGGGCCGCCGGGCGAGCACGCTGGGGGGCAGGTCGACGAGCTCGAGGAGTTCGAGCATCCGTGCTTTCTTGTCGTCGTGGTTCAGCGCGGTGTCGGTGAGGCTGATCGCTTCGGTGAGCACGCGGTGAATGCGCCAGCGCGGGTTGAGAGTTCCGAAGGGGTCTTGGTCGATGAGTTGGATGGCGCCGCGTCGCGAACGTCGTTCCTTCTCACGAAGCGCCGACCATGGTTCACCGTCGAGTCGCACCGTACCGGTGGTGGGCTCTTCGAGGGCGAGCAGGAGCCTCGCAAGGGTGCTCTTGCCTGAACCGGATTCGCCGACGATGCCGAGAGTGGTTGCCTCGCGCAGCGCGAAGCTGACCCCCGAGACGGCGGGAGGGTGATGCCGCGACCAGTGGTAGCGCTTCTCCAGGCCGGCGGCCTCGAGCACGATGGGTGCGTTTGGCTTGTCGACAGTGGGAAGCCTGTCGCGGGGTGCTGCATCGAGGAGAGCGATCGTGGCCTCGTGCTGGGGGCTGCGCAGCACGGTGGAGGCCCGACCGGTTTCGGCGACGCGGCCGTTGTCGAGTACGAGGATTCGGTCGGCAAGCTTCGAGACGACGCCGAGGTCGTGGGTGATGAGGATGAGCCCGAGACCGTCTCGCTTGATGGCGGCAAGCTCGTCGAGCACGGCCGCCTGAACGGTGGCATCGAGGGCGGTGGTGGGCTCGTCGGCGATGATGGCGCGCGGCTCCGCGGAGAGGGCGGAGGCGATGAGCGCGCGCTGGCGCAGCCCGCCGGAGAGTTCGTGCGGGTACTGTCGCGCTCGAATGTCAGGCTGCGGCATAGCCGCGGCGACGAGGGCTTTGCGAACGCGCAGGGCGATTTCGGCGCGCGTTGCTTGGGTGGTGTGGATCTCGTAGGCCTCGGCAACTTCGCGGCCGATGCGCCGCAGCGGGTCGAGGGAGACGAGGGCGTCCTGGTTGACGAGGCCGATGATGGCCCCGCGGATGCCGCGCCACAGGGCCGCGTCGGTTCCGATGTCGTGGGTGGGCCACCCGCCGATGGTGCGCTCATCCATGTCTACGAGGGCATTGCGAGGGGTGAGCCCGAGGACGCTGCGGGCGAGAAGGGACTTGCCGGCCCCAGAGGCTCCCACGATGGCGAGGCATTCACCCGGGTCAAGATCGAGGTCGATCCTGTGGAGCAGCTTGGTGCCGTTGATGCTGAGGGTGAGGCTGCGCACCCTCAGCAGTGGTTCCGTCGGATGGCCCGGGGTGTCGAGAAGCGGTTCCGTCATTGCCGTCTCCCCGCGGTGTGTTCTCGCAGCCAGCGACCGACGGTGTTGGTGGCGATGACGGTGGCCGTGATGGTGAGGCCGGGGAACACGGCGATCCACCACGCGGTGCCGAGGAAGTTACGCCCCTCGGAGAGGATGACGCCCCACTCGGGCGTGGGCGGTTTGGGGCCGAGGCCCAGGAAGCTGAGCCCGGCGGCGGAGACGATGGCGGTTCCGACTCCGATGGTGGCCATGACGACGAGGGGACCGAGCGTGCCCGGAACGATGTGCCGCACGACGGTGGAGAGCGCGGACACGCCGAGGGCGCGGGCGGAGCGCACATAGCCAGCGCGCTTCACGATGAGGGTTTCGACGCGGGCGACGCGGGCGTACGCGGGAAGCGCGGCGAAGGCGACGGCGACGATGATGCCGGCCTCACCGGGGCCAGTGATGGCGATGACGACGAGGGCGACGAGGAATTCGGGGAAGGCCATGAGCACTTCGATGGCGCGGGCAAGAATGCCGTCGAGCCAGCGCGGAGCGAGGCCGGAGAGAACGCCAAGAACGAGGCCGACCACGACGGCGCTGAGGGTCGCCCCGAATCCGACGACGAGGGAGTAGCGCGCGCCCCACAGCACGCGAGCGAGCACGTCTCGGCCGGACTGGTCGGTGCCGAACGGATGCGAGACACTCGGCGCCTGCAGCGCGTTCGGCGCGCTCGTGAGCAGAGGGTCGAGTGGGCTGAGGAGCCAGGGGGCTAGACCACAGCGAGAAACGCCAGGGCGAGGAGTACGCCGAGGGGGGCGGGCGGGCGCCCGATTCCGGGGCGGCGGGCGGTGAGGAGACTCACGTGGTCACCCCGCTGAGTGCGCGGACGCGCGGATCGAGGCGTTCGTAGACGAGGTCGACGATGAGGTTGAGAACGGCAAAGATGATGGCGGCCCAGACGATGATGCCGAGCACGACGGGGAGGTCTCGGCCGAGGATGGCGCGCACGGCGACGCCGCCGAGGCCCTGTCGGGCGAACACGGTTTCGACGAGCACGGCCCCGCTGAGCAGGGTTCCGACGAGGTAGCCGGCGAGGGTGATGGTGGCGGAGGAGGCGTGGCGCAGCCCGTGCCGCCTCACGAACTGCCGCCGGTCGAGTCCGCGCGCGCGGGCGGTGAGAGCGAAGGGTTTCGTTTCGGCGTCGTCGAGGCCCTGCCGCATGACTTGGCTGAGGATGCCGGCCAGGGGCAGTGCGAGGGCCAGAGCGGGCAGTAGGAGGCTCGCGAACCCGCGACTGGAGTCGACCGGGAACCAGCCGAGTTGGTGCCCGAACACGGTGAGAAGCACGAGGCCGAGCCAGAAGGAGGGGCTGGAGATGACGAAGAGTTCGAGCAGGGAGGCGAGGCGACCGGACAGGGGGCCCCGGGCGAGGAGTGCGACAGCGAGCGCCAGCACGAGAGCGATGGCGACGGCGAGGGCGGTGAGCTGCACCGTGGCCATGGCCTGTTGGCTGAGCACATCTGCGACGGGTTTGCGCAGCTGGTAGGACTCACCGAGGTCGCCACGCAGGAGTCGGGAGAGGTACGCGGCGTACTGCACGATGACGGGTTCGCCGAGTCCCCAGTCCTCGCGAATCTGCTCACGCACCCGCTCCCCCACTTGGGCGTGAACGCCGAGCATGACGTCGACGGGGTCACCGGGAACGAGTTTGAGGGCGAAGAAACCGGCGGTGGCGGCGCCCCAGACGACGAGGAGTACGCCGCCGATGCGGGCGAGTGCGCGCATCCCGAATCGTCCTAGTGCGACCCAGTTGCTGCCGGGTGCCGCCCACGACATCATTAGCCCACGGTAACGGATGCTCCATAGAAGAGTGCACGACCGTAGAGGTCGAACTCGAGCCCGGTGACGTCGTTGCTGGCGACCGTGATCTCGCTCGGCACGTAGAGGGGCACGATGAGGGCCTGCTCGAAGTTCCACTTCTGGAGTTCGCGGTAGATGAATTCGCGCTCCTCGGGATCGGTGGAGGCCACCGCCTCGTCGAGCATCTCGTCGATGAACGGTTTGCTCACGGCGGAGACCGTCTGGAAGCCGCCGGTGTGCAGGTGGCTGCGCAGCACATCGGCGTCGGGGCTGGAGAAGCCCCAGTCGGTGACGTCGAAGTCGCGGGGGCCGTAGCGCTCGTTGTACTGAGCGGGTTCGAGCACGTTGCGCACCAGTTCGAAGCCGAGCTGCTTGAGGTCGGACTGGATGAAGTCGCCGAGGGCGGCGCGGTCGTCGGGCACGGGAGTCCACGCGATCCAGCTGGCGCTGAGGCGCTGGCCGTCTTTGACGCGGTAGCCTTCGCTGTCGCGCTCGGTCCAGCCGGCTTCATCGAGGAGGCGGTTCGCTTCGTCGGGGTTGTAGGGCCAGAGACCTTCGAGACCCTCCTCGTAGGAGTTGGGGGTGGTCGGGCCGAGGATGCTCCAGGCTCGCTCGTACTCGCCGAGGTAGACGGCGTCGACGGCGGAGCTGATGTCGATACCGAGGGTGAAGGCGAGGCGCACATTCTGGTCGGCGAAGACACCGCTCGCTTCGTTGATGTAGAGCGAGTACGGGATGCCGGGCAGCTCAACCGCGTTGACGGTCACGTCGGTGCCGACCTGGGACACCATAGTGGGGCTGACATCGGCGATGACATCGACTTCGCCGCTCGCGAGGGCACCGGCGCGCACGGAGGCTTCGGGCAGCAGGCGAATGACGAGTTCGTCGGATGCGGCGACTCCCTGATGCGGGTAGCCCTCGGGGGCCCAGTTGTAGTCGGGGTTGGCGCTGAAGACGAGTTCTTGACCGGGTACGAACTCCTCGAGCACGAACGGACCGGTGCCGACGGTGATGCCTGGGCCGCCCGCGCGCAGTTCGTCGCGACGGTTCTCGAGCACGGTCGGGCTGTAGAAGCCGAGCTGCGGGAGGCTGATGCCCTGCAGGAAGGGCGCGTAGGGCTGGTTGAAGCTGACTTTCACGGTGTATTCGTCGACGACCTCGGTGCCGAGGTAGTAGCCGCCGTCGTCGGCGTAGCCGATGAGGCTCGCAGCCTGGGCGGAGGCGGTGTCGGGGTCGACGACGTGATCGAAGTTGGCTTTGACGGCGTCCGCGTTGAAGGGCTCGCCGTCGTGGAAGGTGACGTCGTCGCGCAGGGTGAAGGTGTAGTCGAGGCCGTCGGGGCTGACGGTCCACGCGGTGGCGAGCCATGGGGCGAAGCTGCCGTCGTCGCGCTGGTAGACGAGGGAGTCGAAGGTGTTGCGGAGTACGAGCGATCCGACGTCGAGCTGGGTGGAGTGGATGTCCATGTGCCCGTCGCTGAGGTTGGCGCCCTCGATGCCGAAGACGATGCGCGATGTCGAGTCGTCTGTGGCAGTGGGAGTACATGCCGCGAGCGGAATGATGACGGCGAGGGCGGCGATACTGGCCAGGGCGGCGCGGCTGAGCGTGCGGTTTCGGGTTGTCATGGCTGTGCTTTCGCTGGTGTCGGATGCAGGGGATGACGTGCGCTGATATGTTGGACTGCGTCCAGTAATTGCTGTGAGGTTTCCATTATGCCAAAAAGTCGCGGCCCCCGTGGACGACCGCCCGTGGCGTCGCGCGAACTGCTCCAAGAAGCCGCTTTCGAGCTTTTCCTCGAGCAAGGATACGAGCACACCACTGTGGCACACATCGCCCAGCGCGCGGGAGTGGGCCGATCCACGTTCTTCAACCACTTCGACTCCAAGGCCGACGTGTTCTGGACCGAGCTCGACGACGCCGTGACCGTTCTAGAGACGCATCTGAAGCATCCGGATGCCGCAGGCCTCAACGCTTCACGGAGCGCACTGCTTGCCGCCGCCGATACCTTCGGGCCCGACCGGGTTCCGTTCGTGCTCACCCAGTACGACCTCATCGGCAGCCCCGAGGAGTTGCAGGCCTCCGCCGTTGCCCGACTCGCACGAATCGCCACCACCATCGAGAACACGCTTCACACGGGGGACCTGGGCGCGGGCCGCGCCGCCGCGGCCGCGTTCGCCCTCGTCGCTGCGAGCGTTGCGGCGGCCAGAACCTGGGCGGGCACCGGTGTGGAGCGGGGCCCGCTCACGCCCTACGTCCGTGATGCCACCGACCCTGTGTTCGCAGGCTTCACCGCCTCATGAGGGACTATTGCGCACGCCTCGTCAGGCCCTAAACTGACCCCCTAACAGGTCACACACACTCGACAGTTGGGCGAACCGATGAGCGACGACCTCCCCACCTCTCCACTGCCACGATCGGGCGATTCAGAGTCGCCCACGCGAGAGCGGCGCACGAACCGCACCCTCCTCATCGTGCTCGCCATCGTCGCGCTGCTGCTTCTCATCGCCTTCACCGTCGTGCTCACTCTCCTGCTGTCGGGGCAGGGCGCACAGGATGACCCTGTGCCTGAGCCCTCGGCGAGCCTCACCACAGAGCCCTCCCCCTCCGTCTCCACCACGCCAAGCCCCGAACCCGGCGCCGAGAACACGACCGAGCCCAGCGACGATCCCGAAGAGACCAGCGCTCCCCCCGCGCCACCGCCGCCCCCGCCGAGCAATGACCCCGTCATCACGACGTTCCAAGCGGGTTCGAGCACAGTCGCGTGCAACACGCAGTCGCCCCAGTCGTTCCCCGCCTATGTGAGCTTCACCTGGGCGACGGCGAAAGCCGCCACCGTGTACTTCGGTGTCGACACGAATGACGCGTCCACGGGGGCACTCTTCGACAACCTGCCGCACTCGGGCACGAGCCAGGCGAACTTCCCCGCGGGCTACAACGATTTCCAGTACGGATGCCCCGCCGCCAGCCACAACTACACCCTCACCGTCATCGGCACCAATGGCAAGAAGGTGAGCAAGACGGTAACGGTGACGAACATCGGCGACACCCAGTAGCTCCACTCGGGTAAAGTCGGGAGCCTGAACCACACACTCAGGCACCTCTCGAACGGACACGGTGCCGCACATAGCGAAACCGGAGAACGCCATGGTGCACGCCATCCCCGACCGTCCCGCCCTCGAAGGGCTCGAAGACAAGTGGGGCTCCCACTGGGAGTCCACGGGCACCTACCGGTTCGAGCGCGAGGGCGCGACCCGAGACAATCTGTACTCGATCGACACGCCCCCGCCCACGGCATCCGGTTCGCTCCACATCGGGCACGTATTCAGCTACACCCACATGGATCTCATCGCCCGCTACCAGCGGATGCGCGGCAAGAGGCTGTTCTACCCCATGGGCTGGGACGACAACGGCCTCCCCACCGAGCGCCGCGTGCAGAACTACTATGGCGTGCGCTGCGACCCCACCCTCCCCTACGACCCCGATTTCACCCCGCCATTCGAGGGCGGCCACAGCGCGGACGGCCAGCACAAGAGCGGCAAAGCAGCCGATCAGGTTCCCGTGAGCCGCCGCACCTTCATCGAACTGTGCGAGAACCTCACCATCGAGGACGAGAAGCAGTTCGAGGCCCTCTGGCGCACCCTCGGTCTCTCCGTCGACTGGTCGCTGACCTACCGCACCATCGGCGCCGAAGCGCAGACCGCGGCACAGCGCGCGTTCCTGCGCAATGTTGAGCGCGGCGAGGCCTACCAGGCCGAGGCGCCGACGCTGTGGGATGTGACCTTCCGCACCGCCGTCGCCCAGGCCGAGCTCGAAGACAAAGACATGCCCGCCGCGTTCCACCGGGTTGCGTTCCACCGCCCAGACGGCACGCCCGTGCACATCGAGACGACCCGGCCGGAGCTGCTGCCCGCCTGCGTGGCTCTTGTCGCGCATCCGGATGATGAGCGCTACCAGAACCTCTTCGGCACCACCGTGACCACCCCCATCTTCGGGGTCGAGGTGCCCGTCGTCGCCCACCGCCTCGCCCAGATCGACAAGGGCAGCGGCATCGCCATGATCTGCACCTTCGGCGACGTCACCGACGTCGTGTGGTGGCGCGAACTCGATCTGCCCAACCGCACCATCATCGGCCGCGACGGCCGCATCATCGACGACGCCCCCGACGCGTTGACGACGGATGCCGCCAAGCAGGCCTTCGCGGAGCTCGCCGGCAAGACGGTGTTCAGCGCCAAGGCGCGCATGGTGGAGCTGCTGCGTGAGAGCGGGGACCTCGACGGTGAGCCGAAGCCCATCACGCACGCAGTCAAGTTCTTCGAGAAGGGCGACAAGCCGCTCGAGATCGTCAGCACCCTGCAGTGGTACATCCGCAACGGGGCGCGCGATGACGAGCTGCGCGACGCCCTGCTCGAGCGCGGTCGCGAGATCAACTTCGTGCCCGACTTCATGCGGGTGCGCTACGAGAACTGGGTCGGCGGGCTCACCGGCGACTGGCTCATCTCGCGTCAGCGCTTCTTCGGGGTGCCGATTCCCGTGTGGTACTCGCTCGATGCCGACGGCGAGCGCAACGGCGTGATCGTGCCGACAGAGGACCAGCTTCCGATCGACCCGTCGAGTGCCGCGCCCGCGGGCTACGAGGAGTCGCAGCGCGGTGTGCCGGGCGGCTTCGAGGGCGAGGTCGACATCATGGACACCTGGGCGACCTCGAGCCTCACCCCGCAGATCGCGGGCGGTTGGGAGACCGACCCTGAGCTGTTCAACCTCGTGTTCCCGTACTCCCTGCGCAGCCAGGGCCAGGACATCATCCGCACCTGGCTGTTCTCGACGGCCCTGCGTGCTCAGCTCGAGCACGGCAGCGTGCCGTGGCAGAACGCGGGTATCAGCGGCTTCATCGTTGACCCCGACCGCAAGAAGATGTCGAAGTCGAAGGGTAACGTCGTCACGCCGTCGGCGATGCTCGACGACCACGGTTCCGACGCGGTGCGCTACTGGGCCGCCTCTGCACGGCTCGGCACTGACGCAGCGTTCGACCCTCAGAACCCGAAGCAGATCAAGATCGGACGCCGCCTCGCGATCAAGGTGCTCAACGCCGCGAAGTTCGTGTACTCCTTCGGCGACGCGACCGAAGGCGCGGATGTCACCAACCCCCTCGACGTCGACATGCTCGCCGAACTCGACCGGGTCATCGAGGTCGCGACGAAGGCGTTCGACGAGTACGACCACGCTCGCGCGCTGGAGGCAACGGAGCAGTTCTTCTGGACCTTCTGCGACGACTACCTCGAACTCGTGAAAGAGCGCGCCTACCAGTCGACGGATGCTGCCGGCCGCGCCTCCGCGGTCACGGCACTGCGCAGCGCGCTCGACGTGCTCCTCCGGTTGTTCGCCCCCTTCATCCCCTTCGCCACGGAGGAGGTCTGGTCGTGGACCCACGACGGCAGCGTGCACACCGCCGAGTGGCCCACCCCGCGGAGTGAAGCCCAGCCCACCGGCCTGCTGGGGCTCGTCGGGGAAGCCCTGATCGGCATCCGCGGGGCGAAGACCGCCGCGAAGGCGTCGCAGAAGACCGAGGTCGCGTCGGCGACGATCGCCGGTCCCGCGCTGCTGCACGACGCGGCCGACGACCTGAAAGCTGTCGGCCGGATCGCCGAACTGGAGATCGTGGAGGGCGAGAGCGTCGAGGTCACCTCGATCGAGCTCGCCCCGACAGAGTCGACGGAGCGTGGTGCGTGATGCAGCTCGGCAGTCGGTGGAGCGTCGGGGCGGCGGCGCCACGAGGGCTTTCGGATGCCCTGCTCGCCGAGATCGCACGCGTGGAAGCGGGCCTGCCCGCCGACACGATGCTGCGCTGGACTCTCACCTGGCTGGAGGGCCGCCCCGTGGTCGAACTGGACGACGGGACCGTGCTGCGGGGCTAGTGCACTCGCATCGATGCGAGTCGCTGAGCGGCAAGTTCGCGTGCGTGGAGTTCGGCTTCGAGCGAGCGGAGGCTCGACTGCGCCTCGTGCGTGAGTGCCCGGCGTGCGCTGCGGTTGTTCGCCCAGCGCAGCAGTGAGATTCCGATGCGAGCGATGAGTTGATCGATCGTGTGCGGGTAGCGCCCGCCGGTGAGGCTGCTGTGCCCAAGGGTCGGTGTGGTGGTGGTCATCTGTATCACCTCCTTCTAGTTAGTGGTGGGCGTGTCGTTCGTGGGGATCTCATCACCGCCGATGACGGGAAAGATGGAGAATTGCAGCTGCACGGGTCGGGTGCCGGGGCGGCTGCGGTCACGGCGCGGGTCGACGAATTCGTTGATGAGGCCGATGATCCGCTCCATGAACTCAGCCACTTCTTCGACGGTCGCGGCCAGGTTGCTGGTGTTGACGGTGCTGGCTTCCATCCACTCGGTGGAGAGCTCGTCAGGCCCGTGGGTGAGGAAGTCGGTCAGCTGCTTCTCGCGGGCGGTGTTCCATTCGCCGAGAACGATCTTGCTCGCGTGGCGCGCCGCCTCGGACTCGCTGGCCGCCTCGATGGCGATGCCGCCGGGTACGCGTTCCCACCAGCGCTCACGACCGCTGCCGCGACCCTCGACCTCGCGAACCAGGTCGTGCTTGGCGAGTTGCCGCAGGTGGTAGCTGGTGGCACCGCTGGACTCCCCCAGTCGCTCGGCGAGACCACTCGCTGTTGCGGGGCCGTAGGTGGAGAGTGCGTCGAAGAGCTGCACCCGCAGCGGATGCGCAAGCGCCTTGAGCGCCTCGATCTCGAGCGTGCGGCCGAACTTCTCGGGGTCGCGCGGGGTCTCCTTGGTCATGCATCCAAAGATAGCATTGCAAACGTTCCTTTGCAAGCGATTCTTTGCAATGCTTCCTTTGCACAGCTGATTCCCAGCCTGGCGCTGCGGCCGTGAGGCGATCTACCCGCGGGCGAGTATCTCCCCGTGCGGCATGAACAGGCTGCTGCGCGGGTTGGCCGCCCACTCGCGCCACGCGGCCGAGACGTCGGCCAGGTCGTCCGATGTCGCGTGGCCCTGTTCGATCGCGCCCTTCGCGAACTCGGAGTGCAGCGCACGGTCGGCCCACGCGCCACCCCACCATTCCCGCTCAGCATCCGTTGAGAAGTGCCAGACGGATGCTCCTGCCAAGACCTCGGTGAAGCCGGCGTCGAGCGCCCAGCTCTTGAGGTGGCGGCCGGCCGCGGGTTCTCCCCCGTTGCCGCGGTGCACGGCGTCGTACGTCGCGTACCACTTCTCGAGACCGGGGGACTCGGGGTGCCAGAACACGGCCGGGTAATCCACCTCGCGGGCGGCGACGAGTCCATCGTTGGCACGCACCCTGCGCATCTCGCGGAGCACAGCGACCGGGTCGCTCACGTGCTGGAGTGTCTGGTGCGTGTGCACGACGTCGAACTCGCCGTCGCTGAACGGAAGATGGTAGGCGTCGCCGACGATGAACTCGATGTTGCTCACGCCGCGGTCGCTCGCGTGGGCTGCTGCTTTCTCGACCACGTCGGCGGAGGCGTCGACGCCCACCACCCGGGCCGGTGCGACCCGCTGGGCGAAGTCGACGGTCATGGTACCCGGGCCGGAGCCGACGTCGAGCAGGCTGAGGCCCGGCGCGAGGTGGGGCAGCAGGTGGGGTGCCGAGTTCTCGGCGGTGCGCCAGCCGTGGGTGCGCAGCACGCTCTCGTGGTGGCCGTGTGTGTACTTCTCCCGTGTGGTCATGCCACCACCGTAGGGCGTCGTACGTCAGGGTTACGACGCGGAGCCCAGGTGCGTGACCGTAGGCTGATCGCATGACGAATCCGTTCCTCGCGCCGAGCACGCTCCCCTACCAGTTGCCCCCGTTCGCCGACATCCGGGATGAGCACTTTCTGCCCGCGTTCGAGGCGGGATTCGCCGAGCAGCTGGCGGAGGTGGCGAACATCACCCGGGCGCGTTCGATGGCCACTTTCGAGAACACGATGGTGCCGCTGGAGCGCAGCGGGCAGACGCTCATGCGGGTGGCGCGGGTGTTCTACAACAAGTCCTCGGCCGATTCGAACGACGTCACGAACGACCTCGAGGAGAAGATCGCGCCGATGATGGCAGCGCACGAGGATGCGATCCGCCTCGATGCGCAGCTGTACGCGCGCATCAAGCACCTGCACGACAACCTTGACGCACAGGACCTCGACGACGAGCAGCGCTACCTCGTCGAGCGCTACTACATCGAGATGACGCTCGCAGGCGCGGGGCTGGATGAGGCACAGAAGGAGACACTGAAGGACTACAACCAGCGGCTGTCGACCCTGACGACCCGGTTCGAGAAGAACCTGCTCGCCGACACGAACGACCTCGCCGTGGTCATCGACGATGTGGCTGAGCTTGACGGGCTCAGCGCAGGCGAGATCTCTGCCGCGGCGGAGGCGGCGAAGGAGCGTGGGCTCGACGGCAAGCACCTCGTGACGCTCGTACTGCCGACAGGGCATCCGTTCCTGTCTGAGCTGACGCGTCGCGACGTGCGGGAGCGCATCATGGCGGCGTCACGCTCGCGCGGCAGTCGCGGTGGCGAGCACGACAATCGCGAACTGGTGCTGGAGATCGCGCGCCTGCGTGCAGAGCGAGCGCGGCTACTGGGCTTCGACACGCACGCCGCGTACGTGACGGCGGATGAGACGGCCGGCACCCCCGAGGCAGTCGCCGACATGCTGGGCCGACTGGCTCCCGCAGCGGCACGCAATGCGCGTGCAGAGCAGGCTGATCTGGAGAAGATTGCCGGTCACCCGATCGAGGCGTGGGACTGGGCCTTCTACACGGAGAAGGTGCGGCAGGCGAAGTACGACGTGGACACGGCGGCGATGCGCCCCTACTTCGAGGCGGAGCGGGTGCTGCGCGACGGGGTGTTCTTCGCGTCGACGAAGCTGTTCGGCATCACCTTCGCCGAGCGCGACGACCTTATCGGCTACCACCCGGACGTGCGCGTGTTCGAGGTGCGCAACGAGGACGGCAGCGAGGTGGGCCTCTTCGTCTACGACCTGTACACGCGGGATTCGAAGCGCGGCGGTGCGTGGATGAACGAGCTGATCGGGCAGAACGAGCTGCTCGAGCATCCGGTGGTGGTCGTGAACAACCACAACGTGCCGAAGCCCGCCGCGGGCGAGCCGACGCTGCTGACCTACGACGAGGTGAACACGCTGTTCCACGAGTTCGGGCACGCACTGCACGGGCTGCTGGCGCGGGTGACGTACCCGAAATTCTCGGGCACGAGCGTGTTCCGCGACTTCGTGGAGTTCCCGAGCCAGGTGTTCGAGATGTGGATGCTGTGGCCGGAGGTGCTCGCGAACTACGCGGTGCACCACGAAACGGGTGAGCCGATGCCGCAGGAGCTCGTCGACAGGCTGCGTGCGTCGGAGCAGTTCAACGAGGGCTTCGCGACGAGTGAGTACCTCGCGGCGGCGCTGCTCGACCAGGCGTGGCACACGATCACCGCCGACGACGAGGTGACCGATGTGGCCGCATTCGAGGCGGCGGCGCTGGCCACAGTGGGGCTCGACAGCCCGGCGGTTCCGACCCGGTACTCGAGCACGTATTTCGCGCACACCTTCGCGGGCGGCTACGATGCGGGCTACTACTCGTACATCTGGAGCGAGGTGCTGGATGCCGACACGGTCGACTGGTTCAAGGCCAACGGCGGGCTCACCCGCGAGAACGGCGACCGGTTCCGCGAGAAGCTGCTCGGGGTGGGCGGCAAGAAGCACGCCTTGGAGGCGTTCCGCGACTTCCTGGGTCGCGACGCGGTGATCGAGCCGCTGCTGAAGCGCCGCGGGCTGGAGTAGCGCTGAGAATACGCATGACCTTGGTGATTTACTGCCATTGCTAACACAAACCTGGGCGGTGAACCCCGTCTAGCACCAAAGCCGCTCCGCTTCACGTCAAACTTTGGCGAGACGCGACAGTATTCTTGAATACTCTTGAATGAAATAGTCTGGTTGCCGTTGCGTAACGTAGAAAGCCTCCGAATCAATCGCATGCTCGCGGTCCAAACGAAGGTCCTCGCGTATGCGCTTAATCTGACTTCTAGGTACCTCACGACCGTCACCGGTGTTGGTATAGAACGAGTAGAGCACCTTCTCGCGAACCTTTCGAAATATTCCACGTCCTGAATTCTCTGGAACTCGCCTTGTAATTCGAACTTTCTCACCCTTACCCTCAATGACGTCACATCCATGCTCCTTGAGAATGTTTCGCATCGTGCGCCACGGCACACTACGCTCGTCCTTTCGAATTGAACGAGATGCACTGGAAACCCAATGACTTATTGCAAGAACCTCGTTATCTGCACGAGCAACGTACCTAAGATTTGGATCCAACAATTCGTGGGCAGCAACTTGAACCATCCACCTGAATAGATCTGCTTGAGTTGACTCCATGACACGACCATTCCGGTCCAAAAATACCAAGAGACTCACCAAGGCCGTTCGCTTATTGCCGTTGTGAAACGGGTGGTTGTGGACCAACCCGTGCAGAAGTGCGGCCCCCGCTAGATCAATGGTCGGGAATTTCCAGCGATCACCGTACCGCGTAGTATGACGCTCCACCGCCCCATCCAGTAGCCCTAAATCGCGGACCCCGGGAGGGGAAATAGGGTCATCAGTGAGGAAGAAATCCTCTTCTAATGCAGAGTGGATTGCAAGAACATCGTCGACTGATAGGTAGCTAATTGACGGAGTGCTCGACGTTTCAGGAAACTCTGGTGCCGGTACTACTCTCTCATCATGCTTCGGCTCTAAGTCTTCGATAGATTTTGTCGATTGAATCGATGGCGGCAACACTCGAAGACGTCGAATAGCACCCTTTGGCACAGTTTTGGCACGCGGATCTAGACCTATGCCTATTGAATCCAACAACTCGGCGAACTCATCCCTTGACACGCCAAGCCAGTCCAGCCAGTATGCGACTTTGCGTTGATGCGCGCCCACGGTGCCAAGAACTCGCTGAGCTCTACGTCTCTCTGCGTCAGATAAACGAGAAGACCCCGAGTCGACGTGCTCGATGCCTTCAGCCCAAAGTGCGACCAGTACGGACTCGACTTCTAGGTCAGCTTCGCGAGCCAACTCCTGCACAGTTGTCGACTTGCGTGCCACTTCTAACCCAGTTCCCCTCAGTTCTCATCTGTCCAGAAAGAGCATACGGAACGATGTGACTCGGCTGCATCAGGATCGTCTGCCCACACTGAAGAGAGTTTGACAGATTGCCATCGCCATGCCCGCCGCGGCGTTCAAGAACGCAAGCCTCAACTGACCTAAGCTCTCCGCCCGCTGAGACTTCGCTGGACGTCTTGAAGGCCCAGTTGTCGCGACGAAGCTCTCGGAGCCCGTCTTGATCCGCACGGCCCTAGTACCGGAAGCAAGCGCTGTACGTATTAAGTACGAGCTGACCCCTAGGTGCGTGTATATCTCATTGAGGATGGAATGGATGAGGATGCTGTAGCGGTTGTCTGCCCAGCTCGCGAGAACGGCAACCGGTCCCGCGAGCGGCTGCTCGGCGTGGGCAGCAAGAAGCACGCACTGTAGGCGTTCCGCGACTTCCTGGGTCGCGACGCGGTGATCGAGCCGCTGCTGAAGCG
>DAOMOV010000002.1:0-7106 GCA_035444505.1 Terrimesophilobacter sp. | reverse complement strand
CCGCGGGCTGGAGTAGTCCCGATCGCTACGCGTCCTTCAAACGCTCCAATAGCTCGGAGTCTCGTTCCAGAGTGCGTTCTATGCTCTGTCGGAAACGGTCTTCTTCGGATGCTCGTTGTATGAACTCATGAACTGCCAGAGCCACAATTTCTTGCTTCGTCATGTCACGGTCGTCAGCGACGCGCTGCAGCCTCGACTCAAGGTCGGGTGGGAATTGCAGCGTCACGTTCATGGGAAAAAACCTATCACTCGGCGCTGAGCGCATAGAGGCTCAGGGCGTTGCCGCATCCTGAACTGCCCGCTCCCGGCGGGTCCAACTGAGCCAGAGCATGAAGATGGCGCCAGTGAGCAGACCCCAGAACGCGGAGCCGATGCCGAAGAGGGAGAGCCCCGACGCCGTCACGAGGAACGTCGCAATCGCGGTCACGCGGTGCTTGGGGTCTTCCAACGCTCCGGTGACCGAGGTGATGAGCGCGCCGACGACGGCGAGCCCGGCGACGGCGATGATGATGATCGTCGGTGACGCCGACACGAGCGCGGTCGCCACCGTAGCGCCGAGTCCGAGCAGCACGTAGCAGAACCCCGCTGTGACGGTCGCCACCCAGCGCTTATCGCGATCGGGGTGCGCTTCGGGGCTCGCCATGATCGCGGCGGTGATGGCGGCGAGGTTGATGCCGAGCCCACCGAAGAAACCACCGCCCGCCGACAGCGCCCCCGTCGTCACGAGTGCGGGCCGCGGTGGAACCTGGTAGCCGAACGTTGACATGACCGCGAACCCGGGAACGTTCTGCCCCGCCATTGTCACGATGAACAGGGGCAGCCCGAGGCTGACGATCACGACGGGATCGAACTCTGGCATGACGAACACGAGTTGCGGTGCGACCGACTGCGCGGTGAGCCACTCGGTGCCTGCCGACAGCGCGATGACGATGCCACAGACGAGCATCGCGGACGGCACCGCCCAGCGCGGTGCGAGCCGGAACATGATGAACCACACGGCCACGATCGGCAGCGCCAACATCGGGAACTCGATCGACGCCGTCACCGGTGCCAGACAGATCGGGAACAGGATGCCCGCAAGCATGGCACTCGCGATCGGCTTCGGGATGCTGGTGACCATCCGCCCGAGCCACGGCCACAGCCCACACAGCACGATGAGCACACCGCAGACGATGAACGCTCCGACGGATGCCGCGAAGTGCGCGTCGTCTCGTGCCGCCGCAACGAGGAGGGCCGCGCCGGGTGTGGACCACGCCGTGGAGATCGGCATCCGGTATCGCCAGGCGAGGAAGATGCAGCTCACCCCGGTCGTGACGCACGCGATGAGCAGACCGGACGAGGCTTGCGCGTCGCTTGCACCCACCGCGTGGAGCCCGGCGATGACGAGTGCGAAGGACGTGGCGAACCCGGCGATCGCGGCCACGATCCCCGCGGAGACGGGTTGGACGATGGTGCTCACTCCTCAGCGATGCCAGGTGAGCACAAGGTCGGCACCGAGTCGCCGCACCGCACCCTGATCGAGTTCATATCGCACGAGATTACCCTCCCTCCGGCGGTGCACGAGACCGGCTTCCCGCAGAGCCCTCAGATGTCGCGAAACCTGCGGTGGGCTCATGCCCAGCAGCTGGGCCAATTCGATGCCCGCCATCGGCCTGCGCAGAATCGCCCTGCAGATGGTCAGGCGAGTCGGATCATTGAGTACGGCGATTCTCTTCTGCACGTCGGACGCCTTCAGCTGGTGGGTCACCGCGGAGATGGAGTACTGGATCACGACGGGAAAGTCCGGCAGGTGCTTGATGACGATGTGCGGATTCACGTGGTGTGACGGCACGACAACGCACGCCCGGCCATCCAGGCTGGCGGCTCCGAAGTAGAGCTTGTCGAAGACCACGCGCGGGGGATCATCGAACTCGCTCGCCCCGGGGAAGTCGGACAGCACCGAGGCACCGCGCGCGCGCCAATCGTGACGGCGGCGTTGAACATCGGCGTTGAGGGTCGGCAGCAGTTCGGCCCAGTTGTCGGCGAACGCGTCACGGAACGCCTCGCGGAGCACACTGATCACACGCTGCCGCAGTCCCTCGCTGTCGCTGACTAGCGCCTGTCCGAGGTCGGCCCGCTGCCAGGACATCTGCTGGAGGGAAGCCAGAAACGCAGAGCGCGAACTCCTGTTTCGCAGGACATCGGGCGGCTCCTTGCTCGATGACAGCGACAGCAGCGCCTGCGCGGTGAACTCGCTGAATCTCTCGATCGGGAGCGCCTCGATGTCGCTGAGCTCTTCCTCAAAGCTTCTCTGCGGCAGCGAGGTGAGGGGAAAAAGGTAGCGCGCACGCATTGCACCGAACAGCGGCCCCAGCGAACTAATGCGGCGAAGCACGTCGTCGCTCACCCGCTCCCTGACCGTCGTCACCCACTGGCGGCTCGCGGGGTGGTGGCCCGACTCGACGAATGCGTGAATGGCGGCGGTGAGCTCGGCGACGGCGGAGACACGGATGACGACCTCCGGTCGTTCACCGAGGTACAGAGTTACGGGCATGCGGCCTCCCGCACCTATTGAGGCGCATCAGACATTATCGCGACAAGGGTATTACCACGAGTGCGGTAATCACCTAGTCGCGACCGGTGGGCGCCCGGGAACATGACCGCATGGCAGAACGTCCCCAGCATCCCGAGGAGTACTACTACTCCGGCCCCACGCCCTTCTTCGCGTCGCGGCAGAACCCCCGGTTCTCGTACTGCCTCTATGTGCCCCAGTCGCACGGCGCTGCGGAACGGCCCCTCCCCCTCGTGGTGCTGCAGCACGGCACGGGGCGCCGCGCGGCCAACTATCGCGACGCCTTCGCAGACTTCGCCGAAGAGCAGAGCGTCCTCGTGCTTGCCCCACTCTTCCCGGCGAGTCTCACTGATCCGAGCGAACTGCACAGCTTCAAGTTCATTCGAAGCAGCACCACCCGGTTCGATGAGGCGCTGCTCGACATCGTGCAAGAGATCGGCGAACGGTTCGCGGTGAACACTGAGCGCTTCTACCTGCACGGTTTCTCGGGCGGGGGCCAGTTCACCCATCGCTTCTTCTACCTGCATCCCGACAGGCTTGCCGGCGTATCGATTGGCGCACCGGGAAGGATCACACCGATCGACCCGGATGCCGACTGGTGGCTGGGAGTGCGCGACTTCCAGGAGCGCTTCGGCACCGACATCGACCTCGCCTCTCTTCGCACTGTGCCGGTGCAGATGGTCGTTGGGGCCGACGACACCGAGACCTGGGAGATCAACAACCCCGGCAGCAGCAACTGGCGAGACGGAGTCGAGGCCACGGGTGCTACCCGGGTCGAGCGCCTGCGCACACTGCAGCAGAACTATCTCAAGCACGGAATATCGGTTCGATTCGACCTTGTAGAGGGGGTGGGTCATGACGCTCTGAGTGTTCTCGAACCGGTTCGAGACTTCTTCGCCGAATACATTAACAACCAGCAATGAGGAGTTCAACGATGAACGTCACACGCACCTCGCATCATCACGGCGCACGCACGGCCGGGCTTGCCACCGTGCTCACCGCCGCCCTCTTCGTCACCGCTTGCGCATCCGCGCCCGCCGAGACGGACGAACCTGCCGCCGACGCCTACCCCTTCGAGACCATCGAGATCCTTGCACCCGGAGGAATCGGCGGAGGTTGGGACACCCGCGCACGCGCCCTCGAAACCGCGCTCACCCAGTGCGGAATCGTCGACGTCCCCGTGAGGGTCACGAACATTCCCGGCGCCGGTGGAACCATCGGCCTCGCCTACTTCGCCCAGCACGAAGGTGACCCCCACCACCTCATGGTGATGTCGACGATCACCATGCTCGGTGGAATCATCGCCAACCAGTCCGAGTTCGAACTCACCCAGTTCACCCCGATCGCAGGCCTCACCACCGGCCCCAACGCGGTCGTGGTTCCAGCGAGCTCTCCATACCAGACGCTCGATGACCTGCTGAGCGCCATTGCCGCGGACCCGGTCAAGACTCCGGTCGTCGGCGGATCGCTCGGCGGAACCGACCACCTGCTACTGGTTCGTCTGGCAGGCACCAAAGATGTCGGGCCAACAACGATCAACTACACCGCGACCGGCGGTGGCGGCGAGATGGTGAGTCTACTCATCAGCGATGCTGCCCGAGCCGGAAGTGCATCCGTAACGGAAGTGCTCGGCCAGGTTGAGGCCGGTGAGCTCCGGGCTCTCGCCGTGACCGGGGCCGAACGCATCGACGGCCTCGATGCGCCGACGCTGACGGAGTTGGGGCTGGCGGATGCTGAAGTGGCACCGCTAGCCGGAGTCATGGCGCCTCCCGGCATCGACGCTGAGCAGCAACAGGCGATCATCGACATGATCGAGGCTGCCACCGAGACCGAGTGCTGGGCCGACGGTCTGGAGGCCAACAACTGGATCCGCCTGTGGATACCCGGCGACGAGTGGGGAGACGCCATTGCGAAGGACCGCGAGCTCGTCGCCGCCGTCATGGAAGGACTTGGTCTGGCGCCATGACCTCCCCCAACGACACTGATGACGTGCTCCCAGAGGCTGGTTCGCAGGAGCCGCCCCAGTGGGCTTCGTGGACGGCCGCACTGACGGTCGCGGTGATCGGTGTTGTTCTGTTGGTCGGTGCGCTCAGTATTCCTGGGCGCGCCGGCCAGCCCCTCGGCCCCAACGCATTCCCCACCGCGGTCGGGATAGTCGCGCTGGGGGTTGGCCTCACACTCGTGACACAACTCGTTCTTGTTCGCCGACGCCGCGGCGCCTCGGCACCCGCAGCAGCGTCTGCAGACGAGGCGGACAAACCTGAGACGACCAGGCGCTGGGTCTCACTGGGCGCGACGGTCGCCGCCGTCATCGCCTACACGTTCCTGCTCCAACCGGTCGGTTACGTGCTGTCGACCGTCGCCTTCTTCGTCACCGTCTGCCGACTCATGGGGAGTCGTGCCCCGATTCGCGACCTCATCATCGGTGCCGTGATCGCACTCACCATCTACTTCGGCTTCAACGGACTGCTGGGGGTGCGCCTTCCCGGCGGCATCCTGGATTTCGGGATCTGACATGGATGTCTGGAACAACCTGCTGCTCGGCTTCTCCAACGCGCTCGCACCCCAATACCTGCTGCTGGCACTCATCGGGGTGATACTGGGAACCCTCGTCGGCGTGCTCCCCGGTCTGGGGCCCGCGACAACGGTCGCGATGCTGCTGCCCCTCACGTTCCTGTTCGAACCGATCGGCGCATTCGTCATGTTCGCGGGTGTCTATTACGGGGCCATGTACGGCGGATCCACAACGGCGATCCTGCTCAACATCCCCGGTGAGACCGCCTCGGTGCCGACAACCTTTGAGGGCCATACGATGGCGAAGCGCGGGCGCGGAGGCGCCGCACTCGCCACCGCCGCAATCGGTTCCTTCGTCGCCGGAACAATCTCCACGATCGCAATCACCGTCTCCGCCTCGGCGCTGGCGTCACTGGCCAAACTGATCCAGCCCGCGGAGTACTTCGCGATCATGGTGCTTGCCTTCGTCACCGTCTCAGCAATCCTCGGCGCGTCCGTCGCTCGCGGACTCGGCAGCCTCAGCATTGGCCTCGCCATCGGCCTCATCGGCATTGACAGTCTCACCGGTCAGGCACGGTACGCCTTCGGCATCGCGGAACTGTATGACGGCATCGCCATTGTCACCATCGCTGTCGGCATCTTCGCGATCGGCGAAGCGCTGTACAACCTCATTGCAGGGCGGAGTACGAACAAGCTGGTATCGGTCAAGGGCAGAGTGTGGATGACGAGAGACGAATTCTCCCGCTCCTGGCGGCCATGGCTGCGCGGTACCGCGCTGGGCTTCCCCATCGGCGCCCTCCCGGCGGGCGGCGCAGAGATCCCCACGTTTCTCAGCTACACGATCGAACGGCGCCTGTCGAAGCGTCGAGGCGCCAAAGACGAGTTCGGTCGCGGCGCCATCGAGGGAGTGGCCGGACCGGAGGCCGCCAACAATGCTGCGTTCTCCGGCGTGCTCGTTCCCCTGCTCACCCTCGGCATACCCACGTCGGCGACCGCGGGCATCCTGCTCATCGCGTTCCAGATCTACAGCATTCAGCCGGGGCCGCTGCTTTTCGATACGCAGCCGGTGCTCGTCTGGACCATCATTGCAAGCCTGTACATCGGCAACGTCATGCTGCTGATCCTCAACCTGCCCATGATCAAATTGTGGGTCAAGCTGTTGACCGTTCCGCGAGAGGTTCTTACGGCGTGCATTCTCGTGTTCGCCATTCTCGGCGTCTTCGCCGCCACCCGGAACCCCACAGAAGTTCTCATCGCCCTGGCCTTCGGAGTGATCGGGGTGCTCCTGAGGCTTGCCGAATTTCCCATTGCGCCGCTCATCCTGGGGGCTCTACTGGGGCCGCTCATGGAACTTCACCTCCGCCGTGCCCTCACCCTGAGCGGGGGCGACTTCAGCGTGCTGTTCACACGACCGATCTCGGTGACGATTCTCGCGCTCTCCGTCGCGGCACTCGTAGCCCCCGTGGTGTGGAGACGCATTAAATCGCGTCGACACGGAACGACGAGGTTCTAGGCGGACTTCTCTTGCGGGCGCTGCTTGCGCGGCACAATCGTGGGTGCGGCGTTGTCGAGCACCGACTGCTTCGTGACGATAACCCGGTCGACGTCGCTGTTGGAGGGCACCTCGAACATGATCGGCCCGAGCACCTCCTCCATGATGGCGCGCAGGCCGCGCGCGCCGGTCTGGCGCAGCACGGCGAGGTCGGCGATCGCCTCGAGGGCTTCCGGTTCGAACTCGAGCCGAACGCCGTCGATCTCGAACATCCGCTGATACTGGCGCATGAGGGCATTCTTCGGCACGGTGAGGATGTCCATGAGCGCGGCCTGGTCGAGCGGCTCCACCGTCGCGACGACGGGCAGGCGACCGATGAACTCCGGAATGAGCCCGAACTTGTGCAAGTCTTCTGGCAGCACCTCACCGAACAGGTTGATGTTCTCGAGTTTGCTGTGCAGCGGCGCCCCAAACCCGATGCCCTTCTTGCCGGCGCGCGCCGAGATGATGTCCTCCAAACCGGCGAAGGCACCCGCGACGATGAAGAGC
>DAOMOV010000001.1:32377-51148 GCA_035444505.1 Terrimesophilobacter sp. | reverse complement strand
TGGGTACTGGTGCGACGTCGGGCGGTCTGCTGACCGCGGGCGGGAGCCTTTGGCGCGCGCGGCGTGTCGTCGGGCGGTTTCTTTGTCGTGTTTCCACCAATCGGGTGTTGGTGCGTCGAGTAACGTGGTGTGAGTGAAGGTCGCCCGTTTCAGCCTCGAGTCTGAGGACCCGCGTTTCGGCATTGTCGATGATGACCAGTTGGTGGTGTTGAGGGGCGACCCGATGTTCAACGGGTTCGACGCGACGGGAGAGCGGGTGCCGCTCACAGATGCGCGGCTGCTGGCACCGACGATACCCCGGTCAAAAGTGGTGTGCGTGGGGTTGAACTATGCAGCCCACAAGGCGGAGGTGGGGCCGGATGCGCCCGACAATCCGCTCATCTTCTTGAAGCCGAACACGTCGGTGATCGGTCCGGGTGACCCGATCATGATCCCGCCCGTCGAGGGTCGCATTGTGCACGAGGGCGAGTTGGCGGTCGTGATCGGTCGCATTGCGAAGCAGGTGAAGGCCGCCGACTGGGCGGACTACGTGTTCGGCTACACGATCGCGAACGACATCTCGGCGCGGGATGTGATGTTTGCGGACGGACAGTGGGCGCGTGCGAAGGGGTACGACACGTTCTGCCCCCTGGGCCCGTGGATCGAGACGGAGCTTGACCCGACGAATCTGGAGATCCAGACCTTCGTCGATGGTGAGCCCCGCCGTCAGGGAAACACGGGCGACATGCTGTACGGGATCCCCGAGATCATCGAGTTCGCGTCGGACGTGTGGACGCTGCTGCCCGGCGATGTGATCCTCACGGGAACCCCCGCAGGGCTCGGTGGGTTCACGGACGGTCAGACGGTTGACATCACGATCTCTGGCATCGGCACCCTCTCGAACCCGGCGCGCAACCGCGACTAATCGGCGCGTGGGCCTCAAGTCCGCGATGCAGTGTTTTGGTCGCGATGCGCCGGTTCAAGCATCCGCATTGCGACGTTTTCGGAGCATCGTCCGGGTGTGGTTCGCGGCCATAGAATTGGGTGGATGTCTGAGACCTCCGCCTCCCTGTTCACTACCGCATCTGGTACCGATGTTCGCGTGCGGTTCTGCCCCTCGCCGACGGGCACCCCGCACGTTGGCCTGATTCGCACGGCGCTGTTCAACTGGGCGTACGCGCGGCACACGGGCGGCAGGCTGATCTTTCGCATCGAGGACACGGATGCGGCGCGCGACAGCGAGGAGAGCTACCTGCAGCTGCTCGACGCCCTGAACTGGTTGGGCATCGATTGGGATGAGGGGCCGGATGTCGGCGGCCCGCACGGCCCGTACCGGCAGTCCCAGCGGCAGGACATCTACGCGGGTGTGATCGAGAAGCTGACGGCTTCCGGTCACCTGTATGAGTCGTTCGTCTCGGCGGAGGAGATGGAGGCCCGCAACGTTGCCAACGGGCGTGACCCGAAGCAGGGCTACGACAATTTCGAGCGCGACCTGACCGACGCTGAGAGGGCGGCTTTCTGGGCGGAGGGTCGTCAGCCGGCGCTGCGCCTGCGCGTGCCCGACACCGATCTGAGCTTCACCGACCTGGTGCGGGGGGAGATCACCTTCCCGGCGGGCAGTTTCACCGACTTCGTCGTGGTGCGCCCGAACGGCCTGCCGCTGTACACGTTCGTGAACCCGGTGGATGACGCGCTCATGGGGGTGACGCACGTGCTGCGCGGCGAGGATCTGCTGTCGAGCACGCCGCGCCAGATAGCCCTGTATCACGCGCTCATCGAGGTGGGGGTGGCGTCGGCGATTCCGCGGTTCGGTCATCTGCCGTATGTGATGGGGGAGGGCAATAAGAAGCTGTCGAAGCGCGACCCGGAGTCGAGCCTGTTCCACCACCGCGACCGCGGCTTCATCCCGGAGGGGCTCCTGAACTATCTGGCTCTGTTGGGGTGGAGCATAGCGCCCGATCGTGACGTGTTCACGATCGATGAGCTGGTGGCGGCCTTCGATGTGGAGGAGGTGAACCCGAACCCGGCCCGCTTCGATGTGAAGAAGGCGGAGTCGATCAATGGCGATCACATCCGGATGCTGGAGCCCGCCGATTTCGCGGAGCGCCTCCTGCCCTATCTCGCTGACATGGTGAACAGCGGCGAGCACCGCGTGCTGCTGGCGAGGGCGGCTCCGCTCGTGCAGGAGCGCATCCAGTTGCTGGGTGAGGCGCGGGGCATGCTGGGCTTCCTGTTCACGCCCGACGACGAGTTGACCTGGGATGCGGATGCTCACCCCGGCGAGGGCGGCGCGGCGGCGCTGGAGGCGGCTGCCACAGCGCTCGAGGGCGTTGTCGACTGGTCGACCGAGTCGGTCGAGGCAGCGCTGCGGGCGGCGCTGATCGACGGGCTGGGTTTGAAGCCGCGGGTGGCGTTCGGTGCGGTGCGCACGGCGGTGTCGGGTCGGCGGGTGAGCCCGCCCCTGTTCGAGTCCCTGGAGCTGCTGGGCAGGCAGTCGTCGCTGCGGCGCATCGAGCGGTACCGCGCGGTGGTGTGAGCGGCGGGGGAGCGGGGCTTGTGTCTGAGCGGTTCGATGTCGCGATCGTGGGGGCCGGCCCCGCGGGTTTGAGTGCGGCGCTGAACCTGGCTCGCTCGCGGCACCGCGTCGTGGTGTTCGACAGCAACCGGCCACGAAACGCGGCGACGATGGCGTCGCACGGGTTCCTCAGCCGCGACGGAATCTCGCCGCTCGAACTGCGCAAGCTGGGGCTTGCCGAGGTGCTCGAGTACCCGTCCGTATCGCACCGGCGCGCGCTCGTCGAGAAGGTGACGCGGGTCGGCGACGGGTTCGAGGTGGTCGCTGCCGGCGAAACGGTTGCGGCGCGGGTGCTGGTGGTCGCCTCGGGACTGCGGGAGGTGCTGCCGGCTCTGCCGAGCATCCGCTCGTTCTATGGCGTGAGTCTGCACAGCTGCCTGGTGTGCGACGGGTTCGAGAAGCGGGATCAGCCGTTGGCGCTGATCGGCGAGTCGGATGACCTGGCGGAGCGCGCGGTGCTGGTGTCACGGTGGAGCGACGACCTGGTGGTGTTCACGAACGGTGTGGCGCCGGTGTCGCAGGCGCAGGAGGAGTCGCTGGCGGCGCGCGGCATCAGGGTGGAGCGGCGCCCGGTGGCGGATGTCGTGGGTGACCGCAGCGGTCTGACCGGAGTTCGGCTGGCGGATGGTGAGGTGGTGCCGCGTTCGGCGGGGTTCATCCGGCCGCGGTATGAGGTGGCGCTGGAGTATCTGTCGAGTCTGGGTGCGGCTCAGGATGCCTCGGGCTACCTGCTGGTGGATGCGCACGGCCGGTCGTCGGTTCCGTGGTTGTACGCGGCGGGCGATGTGACGCCGCCAGGCCCGAAGCAGCTGATCGTGGCGGCGGGAGCGGGCGCTATGGTGGCCGGTGGCATCAACCGCGATGAGCTTCTGGGATGGCGCGCTGGAGCATAGAGCGAAGGCCATTTCTGGCCTTCGCTGCGACGCCAGCGCCGACGCCCGTCTCGGGCGTCGGGTACTGTCGGGAACGAATCGCTTGCGTCTTGGATTCGTGTTCGTGCAGCTAGAAAGTGGAGAGTTATGAACGAGATGACCGCGGCGATTCACGCCGGCGAGAGGGTCGACCCGACCACGGGTGCGCTGGCGGCGCCGATCTACCAGACGGCGACGTTCGCGTTCGGTACGGCGGAGGCGAAGGAAGCGGCGGTGGATGCCTCGATGGCGGGGGCGGCGGATGCGTACTTCTATTCGCGCACGTCGAATCCGTCGAATCGGGTGCTCGAGGTGAAGCTTGCGGCGTTGGAGGGTGCTGAGGATGCGCTGGCCTGCGCGTCGGGCATGGGGGCGATCAGCGCGGTGCTGCTCAGCCAGTTGAAGGCAGGCGACCACCTGGTCATGTCGGACAACCTGTTCGTGATCACGGAGATTCTGGTGAATCAGACGCTCGCCGGCCTGGGCATCGAGGTGACGAGTGTTGACATCTCGGACCTTGACGCGATCCGTGGCGCGGTGCGGCCGAACACGCGGGTGATCCTCACGGAGTCGGTGACGAACCCGTACATGCGGTTCGCAGACCTTACGGCGATCGCGGAGATCGCGCGCGACGCGGGCGCGAAGTTCGTGGTCGACAACACCTTCTTCAGCCCCGCCCTGTTGAAGCCGCTCGCGTTCGGCGCGGACATCGTGGTGCACTCGGCGACGAAGTACCTGGCGGGGCACGGCGACACGGTGAGCGGTGTGGTCGCGGGGAGTGCGGCGGATATGGGTCTTGCGCGCATACAGATGGATGCCGTGGGCGCGGCGGCGGCTCCGTTCAATTCGTGGCTGGTGGCCCGCGGCATGCGCACGCTGCCGTTGCGGATGCGGCAGCACTCGTCGAACGGGCTGGCGATCGCAGAGCTGCTGCGGGATCACCCCGAGGTGGACTGGGTGCGCTATGTGGGTCTGGACACGGATCCGGCGCACGAGGTGGCGTCGAAGTACATGTCGAAGGGTTTCGGTGGGATGATCTCGTTCCGCATGGTGAAGGGTGAGCGGGCGATGGCGACGTTCTTCGAGTCGCTGGAGCTGGCGGGGGTGGCGGTGAGCCTGGGTGACCTGCACACGCTGGCCTACCCGATGCCGAAGCGCGACTTCATGGTGCGCTTCTCGGTCGGCTGCGAGGACCTCGACGACCTGGTCGCCGATGTGACGCAGGCGCTCGACAAGGTTGCTGCCCTGTAATTGCTTTTACTGGTCGAGCGCCGCCCTGTAACCGCTTCCGTTGGTCGAGTAGCGCGAAGCGCGTATCGAGACCGTCACCCCTAGCCCCGCTGGTTGAGGTGTCGCGGAACTTGCTGGTTGAGGTGTCGCGCAGCGACAGTCTCGAAACCAGCATCCCCGGGGTTCGTTAGCTTTCACGACTGGTCGCTACCTGCGATAGACTGTCCGCTGGCCCGATTCCGGTCGGATGCCTTGGGGTATGGTGTAATTGGCAACACGGCTGATTCTGGTTCAGTTGTTCTTGGTTCGAGTCCAGGTACCCCAGCCACGCATCGCGAGAGTTCTCTAGGCGATCCGGCTCCCTCCTCGCTCTGGCAAACGGCCCGATATGGGCGCTAGTGACCAGATCGGCGACCAGAAAACCTCCTGAGCGGCACGAATAACCCCGAATCGCCTATCTCTGCACCCTTGCCCGAGCGGCCGAGTAAAATCAAGACCATGAACGCGCCGCTCCCTTCGCCTCGCCTGGTGCTGAACCAGCATCGGGATGAACTGATCCGCGTGCTCAAGCAGTTCCACGTGACGCGAGCGGGAGTATTCGGCTCCACTGCACGAGGTGACGACGTGGAGGGCTCTGATATCGACCTCATCGTTGACTTCGCCCCTGACGTCGAGAAGGATCTGATTCGTCTCGCAGAGGAACTCAGCGCGATAGCCGGGGTACCGGTGGACGTCGTAGATGCACAGGTGATGTTTCGGCGCGCCCAAGAAACCGGAGTCGGTACCACGATTCTTCGTGAAACAGTGCCTCTGTGAACTCCAAAACAGCGGAACAGATTCTTGCCTTGGCGCATGAACTGAAGAAGTCGCAACTCTTGGCGCAGCGCATCGCTGAGGACGAAGCGTCATTCGACGTTGGCGAGTCCGACATTCTTCAGTTGGCCGCGGAACGCATTATGGAACGTATCTTTCAAGCGGCTTCCGCTCTCCCTCACGAGAACCAAGTCAAGTACTTCGGAGAAGAACCGCTGCAGTTTCTTCGTGGAATGCGTAACCGCCTCGCCCACAACTATCTCGGGGTCGACAATCGAATACTGCGCGCCACCATCCAAGAGAACCTCCCGGGCATACTCGCCAACATGCAGCACGACGTGGACGCCGCGAGAAGCTTCACAGCCTCCGCGCAGGCCGAACTGGGGAATCAAGACCAATGGGCACAGCAACATCTCGGCGACCTGTAACCTGCCAGGCGGGATTTCCCAGCGCTCAGGACCGGCGACCAGATTGGTGACCAGAAACCTTCTTGGGAAGCGTGAATCAGCTCGAATTGCTAGGTAGTAGTCGGTAGCCCGCGGCCGACTGTTGGCAAAGGAGATCCCTGAAATTACGGGAAGCTCCAGCGATTCGGAGACTTCTCTCGCCTGGTCAGGTGGATCTCAGTTGTTCTTGGTTCGAGTCCAGGTACCCCAGCCACAATTCCCGTTGCGGACTTGATGGCGCCGCTGAGGTTCTCGCTGTCATGGCCTGGCAAGTCGCGTACGGTTCATTGTTGACGGCTCAGTCGGCTCCTGCTTTCGCGGTCCGGCGGATTGCACGAGACCGGAACCAGAGGAGACCATAGATGAGCGAGCATCCCGAGCACCCTGAGCACGAGCCAAGCCTCACCGAACTGTGGGACGAGCGGTACGCGGCCACCGACCGGGTCTGGTCGGGCAAGCCGAACGCGGCCCTCATCGACACGGTTTCCTCGATCGCGCCGAAAGGCCGGGCACTGGATGTCGGCTGCGGGGAGGGCGCGGACGTTCTGTGGCTCGCCGCCCAGGGGTGGGATGCCGAAGGCATCGACCTGTCGCAGGTTGCGATCTCCCGGGCGCAGTCCCAGGCGCAGACGGCCGGAGTTCCGGCACAGTTCCACACGACCGACGCGGAGCAGTGGGCGAGAACCCACCAAGACAGTTACGCGCTGGTGAGCGCAGCCTTCCTGCACACCCACGGTGCCGACGACCGTGCTGCTCTACTGCGGCGCGCGGCGAGCATGGTGGCACCCGGCGGGTGGCTCTTCATCCTCTCCCACGCCTCACCGCCGCCCTGGGCGCACAGCCACGCCCCCGACCGCACCCCGGGCACCCCCGAACTCGACCGCGACCTCGCGGGCGTCGACACGTTGATGACCGAGGTCGCCGAGATACGCGCCCGGGCAGCGGTCGGCCCCGACGGCACCGAGGCGACCCTTGAAGACAGCATCCTGCTCGTGCGGCGGTCGACAGCGGACGCCACTGCCGACTAGCGACCGTTAGTCCTGGCTCTGACGGTGCCGCTTCAGCGCCTCGCTAAGCGGTGGTAGGTGCGTCTCGACCACATCTCCGACGGTAGCCACGTTGGCGCCGAAGTACTGGTGCACGAGGACGTTGCGGAACCCGCGTATCTGCGGCCAAGCGATCTCGGGGTGCGAGTCGGTGACCTCGGCCGGGAGCTGATTTGCTGCTTCGCCGATGATCTGCAGGTTCCGTTCGACAGCAACCACTTCGCCATCGCGAGCAGAGGGGGTATCGGCGCTAGCGCTCGATGCGCACCACCACGGTGTCGCCGACGTCTTTGCCGAGCTTCTTGCGCAGTGCGGCGCTGACCGAGATGAAGTGGTCGCCCTGCCCCGTGGGCATAAGCGCCGACGTCACCAGCACCCCATCCACCGTCGTGGGCGCCTTGACCGATTTGCCGTGCCCGAAGAACTCCTTCGAACCGGGCACCTCGATCACCGACCAGGTCGGCATCCACTCCGGGTTGGTGATCTCGCCAGTGAACTCGAGCGCGTCTGTCATGCGTTCAGATTACGGCCGAACCGTCAAGCCAGCCTGAACGACACCTAAACGCCCAGTTCCGCCTCGATCGCGCTCGCAGCCGTCGCGTGCCGGAACTCGAAGCCCGACTCAAGCAGAGCCGCTGGCGACACCGTCGCATCCGCCAGCAGCAGCGAGTCGGCGGCATCCCGAGTCAGCCCCAGGCGCAGCGCCCACGCCGGCACCGGCAGCCAGAACGGCCTGCGCATCGCCCGCGCAATCGCCCGACCCACCTCGTTCGCGGTCGCCGGGGTCGGGCCGCTCAGATTCACCGGCCCCTCAAGCCCCGCATCGATCACGTGGCGGATCGCCCGCACCTCATCCACCAGCGACACCCACGGCCACACCTGCCGACCCCCACCCAGCGGCCCCGCGACACCGAAGCGGGCGAGCAGCATCAACGGCCGCAGCATGCCACGCGGATGCAGCACCGACGCCGTGCGCAGCAGCGCCACCCGCGCGTGTGGTCCTGCTGCGAGCGCCTCACGCTCCCACGCCGCACACAAGTCCGTGAGAAACCCGGTGCCCTGCCCGCTCGACTCTGTCAAGGTCTCAGCCGGGCGGTCACCATACACGCCCGACGCCGACGCCGACACGAACGCGGGAGCATCCGCACCCAGCTCCCGAATCGCTGTCGCGAGCACCCCTGTCGGCCCCAGACGCGACGATGCGAGGGTGCGCTTGTAGCCGCGCGTCCACGGCAGACGCCCGATGCTCGCACCACCCAGGTTCACGACGGCCGTGGCACCCGCAAGAGAGTCGGGGTTCAACGGCTCATCATCCGAAAGCCACCGCACCTCGTCATCACCTCGGGCCTCGCGCCGCACGAGCGTCACCGCTCGCACCCCGTCGGCACGCAACGACTCGACCAGCGCGGCGCCGATCAGCCCCGACGCCCCCGACACGACAACGCGATCACCCATGGGGCCACGCTACCCCGTCAACTGTGCGATAGATACCCCAGGGAGTATGCTTAGAGCATGCCTACAGAGACTGAGAAAACCAGCCCCGCCAGCCCCGCCAGCCCAGCCAGCCTCGCCCGACCCGAGCCGCCCACGGCCAAGCGCATCGTCGTTGTCGGCGGTGTGGCCGGCGGCATGAGCTTCGCCGCCCGCGCCCGCCGCCTCGATGAGCACGCCCACATCATCGTTCTCGAGCGCGGCCATGACGTCTCCTACGCGAACTGCGGTCTGCCCTATTTCGTCGGCGGCGAGATCGAGCACCGCGACTCTCTGCTCGTGCAGACCCCGCAGCGGCTGAAGGACGCCCTGAACCTTGACGTGCGCATCCGCCACGACGTCATCGCCATCGACCCGGTGTCGCGCACCGTCACGGTGAACACTCCACTCGGGGTTGACACGATCGGGTACGACGAGCTCGTGCTCTCGCCAGGCGCGTACGCCAACCGGCCCCCGATCCCGGGGCTCGATTCGTCGCGCGTGAGCACCCTGCGCACCGTCGACGACGCCGTTGCCCTGCGTGAGCTGGCGGATGCCGGTGTGACCAATGCCGTCGTGCTCGGCGCCGGGTTCATCGGCGTGGAGGCGGCGGAGGTGCTGGCGCTGCGCGGCATCCCGACGACGCTCGTGGAGTTCGCTGACCAGGTGCTTCCGCCCTTCGATGTCGAGCAGGCGTGGCGCGTCGAGGAGGAGTTGCGCCGCATCGGCGTCGACGTGCGCACGGGTGTCGCCGCAGAGCGGATCGAGCATGGGGCCACGGCCGACACCGTGTCGCTCTCCGATGGCACCCAGCGTGACGCTGACCTCATCATTCTCGCCACAGGCGTGCGTCCCGACACGCAGATCTTCGAGAATGCCGGTGTCGAGTGTGAGCGCGGAGCCATCGTGGTCGATCGGCGGGGCCGCACCTCGGTGCCGCACGTGTGGGCGGTGGGGGATGCGACCCTCAGCATCGACCCGGTGACGGGCGCCCGTCGCCCGGTGGCGCTCGCCGGCCCGGCGAACCGTGCGGGTCGCCTCGTCGCCGACCAGATGCTGCGGCCGGAGGCGGCAAGGCCCATCCCCGCGCCGATCGGAACCGCCATTGTGCGGGTCGGTGAGCTCACGGCCGCGATGACGGGCGCGAACCGTGCCGCCCTGCGTGACGCCGCACTCGACTTCGTCACCCTGCACCTTCATCCGAACAACCACGCGGGGTACTTTCCTGGTGCGAGTCAGATTCACCTGAGCGTGCACGTCGACCCAGTGGATGGACGCATCTTCGGTGCTCAGGCTGTCGGGCGGGATGGCGTCGACAAGCGCATCGATGTGCTGGCGACCGCGATCCGCGCGGGGTTCCGGGTCGATGACCTGATCGACCTCGACCTCGCCTACGCGCCCCCGTTCGGGCAGGCGAAGGACCCTGTGAACCTGACAGGCATGGTCGGCGCGAACGTGCTCGACGGCACGCTGACGCTGTGGGATCCTGCCGACCTCGACCAGGTGCGCGCATCCGCCCTCATTCTCGACGTGCGCACGAACGAGGAGGTGGCGACGGGCATGCTGCCTGAGGCGCTGCACATTCCGCACACCGAGCTGCGCGGTCGTCTCGAGGAGGTTCGGCGCGCTGCGGAGGGCCGACCCGTGCGGGTGCTGTGCGCCTCGGGGGTGCGGTCGGCGATCGCCCACCGGGTTCTCGTGCAGAACGGTTTCGACTCTGCCTCCCTGTCGGGCGGCACGCTCACGCTGCGTGCGCACCTGGGCGCGCGGGCGGATGCCGTGCTCACCACGGCGGGCAGGCAGCAGAATGGGGGTGGCGCGTTCGCTGACGCGGGCGGCGCCACGATTCCCGCCGCTGGGGTGGGGCAGAGGGAGGCGAGTTCGGTATGAGCATCGGGGACGCGGACGCGCAGCGCAAGATTCGCAACCGGTTGAGCCGGGCGCGAGGGCAGCTCGATGCGGTCATCGCGGCGCTCGATGATGACGCGTCGTGCCGCGATGTGATGACGCAGCTCGCGGCGGTGACGCAGGCGCTGAGCCGGGCGGGGTTCGTCATCATGTCGACCGCGCTGGAGGAGTGCCTGGCCGACCCTGATGCCGCGCTGGAGCGGGAGGGGCTCACGAAGGAGGAGCTGGAGAAGCTGTTCCTCTCGTTCGCGTAGTCGGTGTGGTTCTGACTTGACTTTGTGAATACCCCCGGGGGTATACTGAGAGGGTGCAATGGCACGCAGTGTCGAGCCCTACGAGGAGTCCCATGTGTAGTCCTGTGAAGTGCCGTGTGTGCGGCAAGACGACGTGGTCGGGCTGCGGCCAGCACGTCAGCGCCGTGAAGGCGAGTGTGCCGGCCGGCAACTGGTGCAACGGCAAGCACTCCCAGGCGGAGATTGACGCACGCGCACAGGCTCGCTCGCAGTCGGGCTGGCGCAGCCTGTTCGCGCGTCGGTAGAGAACTCGCGAGCTCCACACCGGTTGCGGTGACGCGACTGCGGCGTGGTCATGAGACGGCCAGCGGCGAGGTATTCCGCAGCGAGTTAAGTGAGGCTACCCTTAGTTATCAGGAGGCATCCGGATGCAGGCTGTCACCGCCTCGGCAGTCTCACCAGTTGCAAGCGATAACACTGAGGCGATAACACTAAGGAGTGACCGTGCCAGAAGTCTTTGATGTTGTGCTCGCCACCCTGCTCATCATCGCCGGGTCGATCTGGATCGGCGGCTACGCGACCGTGATCGTCGTCTCCCTCGTCAGCACCAAGACCCTGGACCCGGATGCGCGGGTGCTGTTCTTCCGCCGCTTCGGTGCCGCCTACTTCTGGGTCTCCACGCCCGCGCTGCTCGTCGCCCTCGGCATCGGCTGGGTGTTCCTGGCCCGCCTGCCCTGGTCGGACGAACTCACTCGCATGGCCGTCGCATCCTCGGTGCTCGTCGTCATTCTCATCGCCGGCATCATCCAGGCCCGCAACCTGACCCGGCTGCGGGAGAGGTCGGCAGCCACCCCCGACGATGAGGCGCTGGCCACCAGCATCCGCCGTCGTGCCCGTGCCGCGGCGATACTGCGCGGCCTGATCGGTCTCATCACGCTCGGCATCACCGTGCACGCCGCCATCGCGCTCGTCGGCGCAGTCTGACCCGCCCCGGCGGCGCAGTCTGACTCGCCCCGGCGGTGCAGTCTGACTCGCCCCGGCGGTGCGGGCCGCGTGGTGGCACAATGACGAGAGGGGCACTGTCGCCCCAGGATCGAGAGGACACCATGGCCAACGACCCCAACTGGCGCCTCCCCGAGGTGCCCGCGTTCGCGCTCACCAGCCCCGACTTCACCCACGAGGGCCCACTGCCCGCCTGGTCGCGGGGGAGCGGCGCGGGCGCCGAGAACAAATCTCCCGCGCTGAACTGGGAGGGCGCACCCGCCTCCGCCGAGTCGTTCGTGCTCACCATGTTCGACCCCGACGCGCCCACGAGCAGCGGATGGTGGCACTGGGCGGTCGCAAACATCCCCGCCAACGTCACCAGCCTGCCCCAAGACGCGGGCAACCCTGACGCTGGTCTCCTGCCCGAGCGGGCTGTCACCATCGCGAACGAGTCCCGCGTCGAGGCGTACGGGGGAGCCGCACCACCGCCCGGGCACGGGGAGCACCGCTACTTCTTCACCGTCAGCGCCCTCGACGTCGACCACCTCGACGTGCCCGATGGCGCCACACCGGCGATGCTGAGCTTCCTCATGCGGCCGCACGTCATCGCCCGCGCGCAACTCGTGGGCGTCACCGAGACGCCCGCCTAAGGATTCTGGTCCCCGCGCGACGCGCGCGTCACTTCTTGTCGGTGGGCGGCTGATCCATCCCAGGGAACGTGAACTTGTCTTCGGTGAGCTTGCTCGCCTCATCGGAGCCGACAAGATACTTGGACGGTTTGGGGTCGGCCGGCGCGAGGTGGCCCCTGAGATTCTTGAGCATCCGATTGCGGGTGTCAGCTTCGGTCGGACCCGCACCCTCGGCGCCAGTGACTGGGGTTCCCTGATCGCTCGGGGTGCCGGAACTGGCGCCCTGTCTCGCCGCACGGACTCTTATCCGCGAGACCACAGTGGCCGTCACCGCGCCTGCCGCCGCCAACAGGGGGATCAGAATCAGTAACGGCGGGAGAGATCCGTCCTCATCCTCGGGCGTGGGGGTAACGGCCGCATCGGTTGCCTCTGCAGACGGATCGGCAGGCGTCTCAGTGTCGGCCGATTCGCTCACGCAGCCGGCATAGGCAGGGTCGATGAGGCACGGGTCACCCGAAACCCGAGGAAAGTCAATGGTCGCGATCATCCCCACCGAGACAACTTCGCTCCGGTTCTCGTCACATTTTTTCGGTGGTGACGTGATCAGTTCGAGGGTTCCGAAGATCTTGTCGGCCGTGACGGTCAGATTGTTGTTGGTCGCTTTCCTGTGCTCACCCGCACAGATGTCTCCGGTCTCGGGAGTCTGACTGCTGAGCTCGGGGCTCGTCGGATCAAAGGTCGGTGCCGGATCGCCGAGGGACTTGTGCCAGCTCAACGTGCACAGTTCCTGCACTTCAGGGCACGTGAACGTGATCTTCTGGTTCGCCCACGTTGTTCCGCCATCACGATCAACGAGCTTCCAGACGATGTCGCCCTGGAAGACCACCGTCTCCTCTTCGTCGGCGAAGCTCGGCGCCGCCGGAAGCAGGACAATCGCTGCAATCGCCATTGACA
This sequence comes from Terrimesophilobacter sp., assembly GCA_035444505.1. Classification (GTDB taxonomy): domain Bacteria; phylum Actinomycetota; class Actinomycetes; order Actinomycetales; family Microbacteriaceae; genus Terrimesophilobacter. Next base: position 37,970 of record DAOMOV010000001.1, on the reverse strand, counting down.
GCGCGATCAGGCTTGTTCGAGTGAATCTCTCAATCATGGCTAAAGAATAGACCTGAACTGAACTGTGCTTACGCACCCTGCGAGTACCGCTTCAGTCTGCGGGTGCGTACCGGTATGCGGCCGTTACGTAGGGCAACTCCATCGTGCCGGACGCGTCAGTGGCGCCCTCCGCAACCCGGGTGACGGAATCCAGCACAGCACCCTGCTCAGCCTGCGACAGGAGTGCGAAGTAGCTGCGTGAACGCACATCATCGAGAAGTTGCGGCAGCGTCACCTCGCGCACCCACTCGTTCGTGAAACTCTCCGGCTCGCCGAACTCCGCGCCAACACTAGGAAGATCGGGGTCTCCACGGAAGTGGTCGCCATCGGCCCGCATCGCTTCGCCCAGCGCGCGCACCCACGGCACTCGCTCATCCCGCAGGTTCCACAGCAACACCAACTCGCCGCCCGGCCGCAGCGCACGCTCCGCCTCAGTGCTCGCCGCCGCCGAGTCCACCCAGTGCCAGGCCTGCGCGAACACGATCAGATCCACAGAGTCATCAGCCAACGGCAACTGCTCACCCGAACCCGCCAGCGCCAGCACGCCCGGAACTTCTCGCTTCAGCACCGCCAGCATCAGCGCCGACGGCTCCACCGCGACGACCGCTCGGCCCGGTCCTGTCAGCAACCGGGTGAACAGCCCCGTGCCGGCCCCCACATCCGCAACTACTTCCGGGTTGCCTGACAATACCCACTCCACGACTTCGCGCGGGTATGACGGTCGCGCCACCGCGTACACTCCCGCCACCGCGTCAAACGATGCCGCCTCCGACGGTGCCTGCGCCCACCCTGCCGACTCAGCGTCACCTCGACGAGGCTCAGGCACATCCGCAGGAATACCCATGTACTGACGCTAACAACAACGACAACACGCAGACAAGAGCATAGAAAATCGTTCGCTAAAGAAAAGTACTTGCAAAACCGGAAAGTACTTGGTAGCGTAATTCTCAGTTGGATTCACCAACTATCAAAACCATGAGAAAGGTCACACCATGAACCCCACCGTCACCCCCGATGAGGCCTCCCAGGCTCTCGCTCAGCAGTCCAGCATTCGCGCGCACGTTGCCGCGGGCACCGCACGCTACTCAGCATTCCTCGTCGGACTCGCCGCGGCCTCCTCGATGTTCGTACTCGGTGTCGGAATGCTGCCGCTTAGCGATGTCGCACACATGCTCGTTCTCGTCGCCGGGCTCCTCGGCTGGATACTTCTCCTCACCGTCAGCCTCATTCCCGGTGCCCGGGTCTACTCCCGCGGGTTCAACAATCGCTGGGGGCTCGCCATGGGCGGCTGGGGCGCCGCGTTCGGCATCGCCATCGGCCTCGGACTTGGACTCGACCTGCCCGAACCCTGGTTCTGGGTCATGGCGCCCGTCGTCGCAGCCCCCGCCCTCATCGGCGCGTGGCTCGAACTGCGGGGACCCCGTGGCTGAGCCCGACCCCGCAGCCGCCGAGCACCCCCGCAACCGGCTCGACCCCGTCATCCACCAGCCCGTGCGATTCTCCGTCATGGCGACACTCGCCGAGACAGACGAAGCCGAATTCGCGTTCGTGCGTGACACCGTGCAGCTCACCGACTCTGCCCTCAGCAAAGCCGTGAGCGTGCTCGAAGAAGCCGGCTACGTGAAAGTGCGCAAAGCGTTCGTCGGCAAGTTCCCCCGCACATGGCTCAAACTCACCAAGACCGGCAGCGCGGCACTGAAAGCCCACCTCGCCGCACTCCGCGACATCGTCGGCAGCTAGCGGCACACGGCAGGCGGCTCAGAAGGTCTTCACCCGGACAGGGGCAAGTCGGATGCGTCCACCGGCTTGCCCCGATTCCGTCGCCGGAACGACTTCGGCGCCCTTCCGCCCAAGAATGAGAGACCCGGCGCCACCGCAAAACCCCTGCGCAGAGCCTGACGGCCGATGAGCATCCGAAACCCCATCTGGTCGCGGTTGCTGAGCGTCACCTCCGCCTCCACCTCGCGACCCATGAGCACCATCGTCAGAAGCACCACGTAGCGCTTCTGAACGTGACCCGACGAACTGCGCACCTTGCGCCGGTCATGCACGGGAAGCTCGACGACAACCTCATCCTCAACCGACTTCTGCCACGGGCGCACCGTGAACCGCACCCACTCAGCACCATCACGGTCGAACGGGTTAATGTCGAACGCGTGCAGCGCCGACGACCGGGCCCCGGTGTCCAGCTTCGCCTTGACCCACGGCACATCAATCTTGGGCAGCTGCACCCATTCTCGCCACCCGGCGAGAGTGGTTGAATGGGGGGGCTTGCTCACAAACCCATCTTCGCAGAGGCACACCATGAAACTCGCGATCCTGTCGCGCGCGCCCCACGCGTACTCCACGCAGCGCCTCGTTGCCGCCGCAACCCAGCGCGGCCACACGGTGAAGGTGCTCAACACCCTGCGGTTCGCGATCGATCTCTCCGGGCCCGAACCCGACCTGCAGTACCGGGGCCGCCCGTTGAGCGACTACGACGCCATCATCCCCCGCATCGGCGCATCCATCACCTACTTCGGCACCGCCGTGGTCAGACAGTTCGAGCAGATGGATGTCTACACCCCCAACACGGCGGCGGGCATCACCAACGCACGCGACAAGCTCCGCGCGACCCAGATACTCTCCCGCCACCAGATCGGGATGCCCGCGACCGCGTTCGTGCGCAACCGCGCCGACGTGCGCCCCGCGATCGAGCGGGTCGGGGGAGCACCCGTCGTCATCAAGCTGCTGGAGGGCACGCAGGGGATCGGTGTCATCCTCGCCCCCGAGGTGAAGGTCGCTGAGGCGATCATCGAGACCCTGCACTCGACGAACCAGAACGTGCTCATCCAGCACTTCGTGTCGGAGAGCAAGGGTCGCGACATCCGCGCACTCGTCGTCGGTGACCGTGTTGTTGCCGCCATGCGGCGCACCGCCCGCGGCGACGAGTTCCGCTCCAATGTGCACCGCGGTGGCACAGTCGAGCGCGTCGAGCTGCCTGCCGAGTATGAACAGACCGCGGTGCGCTCCGCCCAGATCATGGGCCTCAAGGTCGCCGGGGTCGACATGCTCGAAGGCGCAGACGGGCCCCTCGTCATGGAGGTCAACTCCTCCCCGGGCCTGCAAGGCATCGAGACAGCCACCGAACTCGACGTCGCGGGTGCCATCATCGACCACATTGCCGACCGGGTCGCGTTCCCCGACATCGACGTGCGTCAGCGGCTCAGTGTCTCCACCGGGTACGGTGTCGCCGAGATTCTCGTGCACGGCGACGGCGACTTCGTCGGCAAAACCCTCGAAGACTCCGGCCTCGGCGACCGCGACATCACCGTGCTGACCCTGCACCGCGGCACCACCGTCATCCCGAACCCGCGCCGCAGCACCGTGCTCGAAGCGGACGACCGGCTCCTATCGTTCGGCAGGCTCGACGAGATGCGCACCATGGTGCCCGAGAAGCGGCGTCGCCGCCGCAAGGTGCGCAAGCTGCCGAAGGATGCTGTGGTTCCCTCGGCCGAGTGACTCGCCGCCCGAAGGCCCTGCGACGCGCATCCTGAGCTCCAACTGATTTTGCGAAACAGTTGACACGCTCCTAAGCCCGCGCTAACGTACAACCAAATGGTTGTACAAGGTTCAGTTAAGTTCGACCTCAGCGACGCTGAGATCGACCGCATGTTCCAGGCGCTCGCCGACGCGACGCGCCGAGACATCGTGCGCCGCACCCTCGCGTCCGAGGCCACGGTGAGCGAACTCGCCGCGGAGTACGACATGTCTTTCGCGGCGGTCCAGAAACACGTCGCGGTTCTCGAGAAAGCAGGACTCGTGGATAAGCACCCCCGGGGCCGCGAGCGCTACGTGCGCGGCAACCCCGACGCCATCCGGCGCGCCCAGGCGCTGCTCGATCGTTTCGAGCAGATCTGGCGCGCCCGCATCGACCGTCTCGACGCGCTGCTCGCCGCCGACGGCGCGAGCACCACCTGAGCAGCACCCACCACGGCAACAACACGAAAGGCCCATCATGCCCGTCACATCAGTCACAAAAGATCCCGACCAGCTCACCATGACCGTCGTCGCCGAATTCCCGGTGCCGCGTCAGAGGCTGTGGGATGCCTTCGCCGACCCCCGCCAGCTCGAGAAGTTCTGGGGCCCCGTCGAGTGGCCCGCGACCTTCACGCGTCACGACATGGCGGTCGGGGGCAGGTCGAACTATCACATGACCGGTCCCGACGGTGAGAAGTCCGGCGGGTACTGGAAGTTCGTCGCCGTTGACGCTCCCCGCTCGTTCGAGGTGATCGACGGCTTCGTCGGCGACGACGGCGAGCCCAACAATGAGATGCCCAACATGCGCATGGTTTACACGTTCGAGGACATCGAGGGCGGTTCACGAATGGTCGGTGTCACCCACTTCAACTCGCTCGAGCAGCTCGAGCAGCTGCTCGGGATGGGCATGGAGGAGGGGATGGTCTCGGCCATGTCGCAGATGGACGACGTGATCACCGACCTCACGTCGTTCGCGGCCGGGAGCGGTATCGGCGTCGACATGCTCAGCGACACCCAGGTGCGCGTCACTCGAATCATCCGGGGCACACTCGAGCAGGTGTGGGCGGCGCATCACGAGCCCGAGCTGTTGAAGCGGTGGATGCTCGGCCCCGACGGCTGGACCATGCCGGTGTGCGAGGTCGCCCAGAACGTCGGCGACACGTACCGCAACGAGTGGGTGGATGCGAACGGCGAGAACCGGTTCGGCTTCACCGGCGAACTGCTCGAGCAGGCGGCCCCGCACCGCGAGGTGACGACGGAGAACATGATCGGGATGGAGGGTCCGGGCACGACGAACGAGCTGACCCTCACCCCTGTCGAGGGTGGGACGCTGCTGACGCTCGTCATCACCTACCCGAGCAAGGAGCTGCGCGACGTGGTGCTTGCGACGGGCATGACCGACGGCATGGAGGCCAGCTACGCCCGACTCGAGTCCGTGCTCGGGTGAGGGTGCTCATCGCCGGCGCGTCCGGCCTCATCGGCACCGAGGTGACTCGGGAGTTCGCCCAGCACGGTCACGAGGTTCGCACGCTGGTTCGCCGACCGGCGCGCACCGACCACGAGTGGCGGTGGGAGCCAGAGGTGAGCCGGGTGCCGGCCGAGGCGATCGCGTGGGCGGATGCGGTCATCGCGCTCTCCGGCGCGAGTCTCGGCCGCCTGCCGTGGACGCGCGCCTACAAGCGCACCATCCTCTCGAGCCGAACCCGTGCCACTGGCGCCCTGGCCGACGCGATCCGTGCGTCGGATGACCCGCCCGCGGTGTGGGTGAACGCGTCGGCGTCCGGCATCTACGGCGACCGGCCGGGGGAGACGCTCACTGAGTCGTCATCGAACGGTTCGGGGTTTCTCGCCGGCGTCGTCGCCCGGTGGGAGGAGGAGGCGAGAGCGGACGATCGCACTCGCGTGGTGACGGCTCGCACGGGCATCGTGCTCGCGCGGGGTGGTGCGTTGCGTCCCCTCATCCTCGCGACACGGCTCGGCCTCGGCGCAACGGTCGGTTGCGGAAAGCAGCACTGGCCGTGGATCTCGCTGCGCG
>DAOMOV010000001.1:27638-32364 GCA_035444505.1 Terrimesophilobacter sp. | reverse complement strand
ACGAGGCGCGCGCCATCGTGCACCTGGCGATGATGGAGGCCGTCACTGGCCCCGTCAACCTCACCGGTCCGACGCCCGCAACCGCGGGGGAGGTCACGAGGGCCCTTGCTCGCGCCTTCCGTCGCCCCCACCTGCTGCGGCTGCCCGCGTGGGCGCTGCAGCTCGCGATGGGGAGCGCTGCAGACGACCTGCTGCTCGCGGATCAGCGGGTCTCGCCGACCGTGCTCGCGGCGAGCGGCTTCGAGTTCGAGCATCCCACCGTGGACGCTGCTGCCGATGCCGTGCGGCGCCCAGCCCGGGCCCCTACTGGCTGAGCAGGTTCAGGCCGAGCATGGCGAGCAGGCCGAAACCGATTCCCCACAGGGTGATCGAGATGACCTGCCACACGATGACGGAGCGTGTCGAGGCGCCGAACGAGACCATGGCGCCAGACGTGATCTGGCTCGGCAGGATGGTCTGGCCGAGCAGGCTCACGCCGGGCACACCCCACTTGTTGAACGCGGCACGCAACCGTTCGCGGCGCGGTGACAACTCCTGCGGCTTCTTGTTGTTGATGATGCGCTGCCTGATGGAGTGCGCTGCCCACACGAACGCGACCATGCTGACGGTGTTGCCGATGATGGCGGCAGCGATCGCGACGACGGGGTCGATGCCGGCGAGCACCCCGATGGCGGCGCCGAAGTACGACTCGACGAAGGGGATGGCGCTGATGAGGATGACGCCGAGCCACTGGATGGCGGCGGGAAGCGACGTGGTGAATTCTTGAAGGCCGTCGAGCATCAGAGGTCGATCGCGTCGCCGGGTTCGAGGGCGAAGAACTCTCCGCCGACCGCTTCAACCGAGCTCTCGATGCGCGCGTTGGAGAGCGACTTTCCGATGGTGGAGAGCACCATCTCGTGCACGGGGAACGCACGTTTTGGTGAGATCTTCGTGACGTAGTCCATAACATCGCTGATTTTCAGCCACGGCGCGCCAGCGGGCACGGCGAGCGTCTCGACCGGTTCGTCGGGGATCGTGAACGAGTCGCCCGCGTAGTAGAGCTCGTCGTTGATGAGAACCCCGACGTTGTCGACGACAGGAATGGACGAGTGGATGACGGCATGTCTGCCGCCGAAGAATCGCAGCGTGAAGGGGTCTACTTCGATCGTGTCACCCGGCGCGACGGTTTCGATGGTGAAGTGCACGGCCGCTGCGGCGACCCCTGCAGGCCCGAAAATGCGCACGTCTGGGTTGTTCTTGACGATGAGTTCGAGTTGGTCGTCGCTCCAGTGGTCTGCGTGTTCGTGGGTGATGACGACGGCGACGACTCGGGATACCCCGACGAGGAGTGTCGTGTAGCTGCCGGGGTCGACGATGAGGGTGTCGCCGGAGTGCTCGATCTCGAGGCAGGCGTGTTCGTGCTTGGTGACTCGCATCAGGCAAGTCTAATTCGCCGGTTCGTGTGGGCGACCCGAGTACCGCGATAATCGGAGCATGCCGAAGCCGCCTCAGAATATCGCTGTTGCCATCAACCCGCGCGCATCCTTCGGTCGCGGCTCTGACCTTGGCGATGTGGTGGTGCAGACCCTGAGGGGGGCGGGCTTCGAGGTGACGACGCTCATCGAGCCTGATGGTGAGTCGCTGTGGCGCACGACTCGAGACGCGGTAAAGGGTCACGATGCGCTCGTCGTCGTGGGCGGCGACGGCATGGCGCACCTGGGGGTGAATGTTGTTGCGGGGACGAAGACGCCGCTTGCCATCGTGCCGACGGGCACGGGCAACGATATGGCCCGCGGTCTCGGCATCACGATCGGCAACGCCGAGGCGGCGATGAGGGAGCTTCTGGATGCGCTGCAGCGCGAACCGCGGGTGATCGACGCGGGCCGAATTCGCGGTGGCGCTGTCGACCGCTGGTTCGTGTGCATCTTCTCGGCGGGGTTCGACGCGATTGTCAACGAGCGCGCGAACCGCATGTCATGGCCGAAGGGTCGTCAGCGCTACAACCTCGCGCTGCTGCGGGAGCTCGCCTCGCTGAAACCGATCCACTATCGGCTTGAGCTCGACGACGAAACCGTCGACACCCGCGCCATGCTCATTGCGGTCGCGAACAACACGTCATTCGGCGGCGGCATGATGGTCACCCCGGAGGCGCAGTTGGATGACGGACTGTTCGACGTGCTCATCGTGCAGCCGCTGTCACGGATCGCGTTTCTGCGTATTTTTCCGCGCGTGTTCAAGGGCACGCACGTGACCGACCCGAGGGTGCGGATCGTGCGCACCCGCCGGGTGACGGTGAGTGCGGGGTCGATCGTGGCGTACGCAGACGGGGAGCGTGTTGCGGCGCTGCCTCTCGAGGTCGAGGTCGTGCCGGGTGCGTTGCGCGTCTTCGCCCCGCCGGTCGCGGGCTAGGAGCCGGCCTGCACGGTGAGGCCGAGCCCGGTGGGGTCGGTCGCGCCGCAGGAGTAGTTGTGGTCGCCGTCGGGGAGGCTGTCGTCGAGCGGGAAGAGCAGGAACTGCTGGCGCGGGCGCTCGTCGGCTGTGTTGGCGTCTTTGAAGGCCTCGAACGTCTCTTCGCATGCTTTCGAGACGACGCTCTGGAGCCCCTGTGATTTGATGTCGCCGGCGGCGAGGGTTCCTTGCTGCAGGATGATGTAGTCGTGGGGCTCGTTGCAGGGAATGACGATCACTTCGGAGACGGTGCTTCCGTCGGGGGAGTCGAAGTCGAAGCAGTCGCCGACGACGAGGTCGCGCGCGGCGAGTTCGGAGCGCTCCAGAACCTGACCGTCATCGCCACGGTCGGGGCCGAAGCTGAACATGGAGCACCCGGCGAGGAGGACGGCGACGGGGAGCAGGGTGGCGGCGAGTAGCCTCTTGGAGGAGGGTCGTGAGGGCATGGTCTCTCTCTTTTTGCGTGCGTATCGTGCCGGGAATGTCGAGGTTGCGGTCTATGGGCGCGCTCGCTGTCGGCGACGGGCCGACGTTGAGTTTACCGCAGCACGCTGTGTGCTTCGACGTTCAGCGAGTGTGGCATAATTGTCATTCGTATGTTCGGCCCCATCGTATAGCGGCCTAGTACGCCGCCCTCTCACGGCGGTAACGCGGGTTCGAATCCCGCTGGGGTCACCAACGAACGAAGCGTCCGCTAGACGGGCGCTTTGTTCGTTTTAGGCACGAATCGCTTCGGACTTCGCTTGCGAGCGAGCCCATACCGCCGGTTCCGGCGAGCGAGTCGATGCCGTGGAGTTGTTCCGAGCGAGGGTTTAGATCGAAGCCTGAAGCCAGGCACCCTTCTAAGAATCCTGAAGCGCAGGCGGATTCTCCCGCGAAGGGCGTCGTCGCCCTTGCCTGCACTGGGCACTTTCAGAGTTGTGCTATGCCGGACCCTGGATGTAGTATCCAGGATACACAGCGCAGTGCACTTGCCGATCTGCGCTCCAATTGGTAAGGAGTTTCAATGAAGAAGACCTTGCGCTTACTCGTGGCCGGCGTCGCCGTCGGGTCGCTCGCACTAACCGGGTGCGCCAGCGAGGGCGGAACGGGTGACACGCCAGATGCGTCACCGCTCGATTTCACGATTGCCTCACTCACGGCGCCGACCGTTCACTACGGGATGGGCATCGAGGCAATGGCGTCCTACATCGAGGAAAACTCGGAACGACCGGCCACAGTAACCCACGCAGCAAACGCGACTCTGGGTGGTGACCCGCAGTTGTTTGAGGGTGTCCAGCTTGGCAGCATCGAGATTGCGGTCGTCACGAGTTCCACGCTCGGCACCGTAAACCCTGAGTGGCGCCTGCTCGATCTCCCGTATCTCTTCGACGATCCCGGAGACCTCTTCCGAGTGCTCGACGGCCCCATCGGGGAGGAGATGATGACCAAGTTCGACGGTCAGAGCTTCGTCATCCTGGGCTTCTACAACGCAGGCATTTACACGCTCTACGGTGATCGCGAGATCAACAGCATCGATGACATCCAAGGCGTCAAGACACGTGTGCGCGAATCACCGCTGGACATCGCCACGATCGGCGCGTTCGGAGCAAATCCGACGCCTGTTCCGTGGCCCGATGTTTACGAGGCCCTGCAGAATGGCACGGTAAACCTGTCGAACACCACAGTGCCATCGTTGCTCGCTGCCAGCCACAACGAGGTCATCGCGAGTGTCTCGAAGACCGACCACTACATTGGCAGCGTCGCTATCATTGCCAACAAGAAGTGGTGGGAGGGTCTCGATGAGGCGACGCAGGGCGTCATCCTCGCCGGCCTCGCGGAGGGCAAGGAGGTCGACCGCGTGCAGTTCGCGGCCCAGATGGACAACGCCTTTGAGACCCTTGAGGCTCAGGGCGTTTCGATCACGGAACCGGACCTCAAGCCTTTCAAGGCGGCGGCGAGTGAAAAAGTCTGGCCGCAGTTCGTGACCGACGCCATCTCAAAGGATCTGGTTTCTCGGATCCAGGCAGAGTCCGCGAAGCAGTGACATTCGACAACAACGAGGGGTCGCGGCACGAGTCCGCGGCCCCTCGGGGCGAAGACGAGGCCATCGCGCATGTGCTGGGTCCGTTCGAGGACGACTCCGAGGCCTACGACAAGGGGGTGGATCCCTCACCGCTCACGAAGGTGCTTGAATGGACCGCAATCCTGCTCCTGTTCGGGATCCTCAGCATGGTTATTCTTCAAGTGACAACCCGTTTCAGCGCCGCGTCTTTTCCCTGGACTGAAGAGCTTGCGCGGCATTTCCTGTTGTGGCTCG
>DAOMOV010000001.1:0-27628 GCA_035444505.1 Terrimesophilobacter sp. | reverse complement strand
GCCGCCTGGATCGGCGTCCGTCGCAACGAGCACTTCCGTGCCGGTGTGCTCGACGGCAAGCTTGGCCAACTTGGCGTGTGGTCGGTTCGGGTGATCTCAAGTCTGACGCTGCTTCTCATTGCCTACGGCTGCATCCAGATCATGATCCAGATCGGCGGCAACCCGACATTCGTCCTCGGCTGGCCATTGACCGCTCTCTACTTTCCCGTGGCGCTGACGGCCATTGGCATGGCCGTCGACGTTCTCCGCAAGCTGTAGCGACCGATTACCCTTAAAGGAAGCGCGCCAACCTCATGCTTACGATTGCCATCATCTCGCTCATCGTACTTTCTGCCGCCATGCTCATCGGTGTCCCGATCGCCTTCTCCATGGCCCTTGGCGTCGGAACGTTCATCCTGTTCAGCGGAGACTGGGAAATCGTCCCCCTGATCAGTCAGACCATGGTCAACTCTGTGGGTGCTTTCACCCTGCTCGCGGTTCCGCTCTTCCTGTTAGCCGGAACACTCATGACTGCGAGCGGCATGACCGGAGGTCTCGCCGAGTGGGCGATGGCACTCTTCGGTCGCCAGCGCGGTGGCCTTGCTCAGGCCAGCCAGGGTGCCAACTTCGTCATGTCCGGAATGTCTGGCTCGTCTGCCGCAGACACCGCTGCCATCAGCGCATTGTTCGTACCCCAGATGCGCAAGCAGGGCTACAGCCCAGGATTTGCCGCCGCTGTCGTCGCCGGACCCTCTGTGATCGGTCCGCTCATCCCTCCGAGCATCGTCATGGTCATCTTTGCAAGTCTCTCGCAGACCTCTGTGGGCGCATTGCTGCTGGGTGGTGTGCTCCCGTTCATTCTCCTGTCGGTGATGTGCTTCGCTCTAGTAACGCTTCTCGCGTGGAAGCGCGGCTATCCGCGCGGACCCAAGACGAGTGCAAAGCTCATTCTGAGGACGACGCACCACGGCCTCCTCGCTCTCCTGATGCCCGTGATCATTGTCGGGGGCATGTTCGGTGGCCTTTACACTGCGACCGAAGGCGCGGCAGCGGCCGTCATCTATGTCGCGCTTGTGGGATCGATTGTCTACAAACTCAACTGGAAGAAGGCGCGCAAGGCTCTTCTCGAGACGGTGTCCATCACCGGCATCGTGCTGTTCCTGTACGCAGCGACCTCAGCCGTCGCTTACATCCTCACGATCTCCGGATTGATCCGGGTGATGCAGAATGGCTTCACAGATATCAGCCAGGCGGGACCTCTCCTCGCGTGGGTTGTAGGCCTGCTGTTGTTGCTGATCCTGGGCCTTCCGCTGGAGTCGGCACCGCTTCTCGTGCTGACCGTTCCGGTAATCTTCGGTCCGCTCGTCGCTCTCGGGTACGACCCGCTCGTGGTGGGCATAGTGATGGTCCTAGTAGCGACCATGGGCGCGATCACCCCTCCGGTCGGGATCAACATGTTCATAGCGATGAAGTTTGCCGGAGCCACGACGATGCAGTTCACAAAGGCCATCCTTCCGTTCTTTGGAGTGCTGCTGATCGGCATCGTCGCGATTATTGTGTTCCAGCCGCTCGTCACATGGCTTCCTGGATTGGTGATCGGTGGCCGCTGAGATCGGTCAGAGTCGGGGCAACACCAAGCCTTCCTGAAGAACGGTGGCGACCGGTCGGCCGGCCGCGGATATCTCGCCTCGGCATATCACGCGATCCGGGCCAGCCAGGCTCGCCTTGTACGAATGAGTCAACCATGCACCCGCCTCGGGCGCGGCGTTCACCCATATCGCATGGTTCAATGTCACGAAGCCCGGCGCATCCGTGTTGACCTCGAACAGTGATGCAGCGGTTGAGAGTAGGAAATGGTCTGCGACATAGCTCAACTCGCCAGCAAGAGGGACAGCCGCGTCGACTCGGTGCTGTACCCAAAACTCGAGGTTGGGCTGTGCCGGGTGTTCGAGTGCAGGAAACGGACCGACGACGTGCAGTTCGCGTCCGAATCGATCCAGCACGCCGCCGATCCAGGTCGCGAGAGAGTCAGAGCGCGGCGCGACGATGCTTCTCAGCTCGCGGGCGCCTGCAGGCGGCGTGACCGACGTGCGTATCTGCGTCGCTGGTCTGCGTTCGATCGAAGCGGTTAGGGTCAACAGCTCGCGATCACCCTGCACCGCCGAGACGACCAGCGATGAGAACCGAGTGCCGACCCGGACGGGAGTGACCTCATACTCGATGGTGCAGCGGGGGTCACCAGAGCGCTGGAATGTCGCGTGCGCATGATGCAGGAACCCGTCCGCGTCCGTGGCTGCACTCATTGCTTGTGCGAGCAGCGCCCCACCGAACACTGTGCCTCGCGAGTTCGCGGCAACGACCCCCTCCCAGCGACCCTGACCCGCTGCATATACAGCAAGGCCGGAAGGCCGGGGGATATCAATGCCAGATCTGGCCATCGTCCGGGAGCTCCATGAGTACCGGCGCTGAAAGCCGGTCCGGCGCAGACATCATACTGCCGTCGATCGGAGTAACCAGGCGACCCACGTCTACCCGATCATCCTCCACAAGACGTCCTGGATCGTCCACAGTGAGTCCTCCGGACGCAGCGGCTTCTTCCATACTCAGTACGACGCTGACGCACACGTCTTCACCGTCGATCAGGCTCGACCACTCGGCTGCAGTGCGAGTGCCGACGATGCGTGCGAGTTCACCGATGACTCGCTCTTCCTGCCCAGCGTCATCAACCAGCTGCGGTGGCAGCCCGACTAGCGTGGTGAACCGCACCCAGAAGCGCTCCTCGAGCGCAGCAACCGCGAGATGACGACTGTCGGAGGTTTTGTATATTCGATATCGCGGACTGCCACCGGTGAGAAGCTCGCCGCCCGGCCGTGGCCATCCTGCCCCGCCTGCGGCTGATGCGAGGTAGCCATAGGCCAGCAGGTTCAGGTTGCGCGCCATCGAGATGTCGAGCCGTGCCCCCTCACCGGTGACATCCCTGCGTCGCAACGCCAAGAGGATGTTGATCACGGCCGGATAGGTGCCGCCCGCAATGTCCGCTATCACGGTCGGTGGCAACGACGGTGCGCCGGCGCTGTCGTGCACTACCGAGAGTAGGCCGGACTCGGCGAGGTATGTGAGATCGTGACCGGCCACCCCGGCCTTTGGACCGTATTGGCCGTGACCGGTGATAGAACAGTAGATCGTTCGCGGATTCTTTGCCCGAACATCATCAAACCCGAGGCCGAGACGATCCATCACTCCCGGCCTGAACTGCTCGATCACTACATCAGCCTCCGCCGCGAGCTCGAGAACACGGTCGCGTGCTGCCGCATCCTTGAGATCGATCCCGTAGGCCCGTTTTCCGCGGTTGATGAGAGAGTAGTTCGCGCTCGTGCTTCCGATTCGGGGCGTGTAGCTGCGCATTTCGTCACCATCGCCCGGCCTCTCGACCTTCACCACATCGGCGCCTGCCTCGGAGAGCAGCAACGTTGCGAGCGGGCCGGGAACCAGCGTGGAGAAGTCGAGCACACGCACGCCCGCAAGAGGCAACGCCTCGGCGGCGCTCACACCGTCCTCCTGATAGCAGCCAGCAACTCCTCGCGGACCATGTGCTTCTGGATCTTGCCGCTCTGCGTCATCGGGAGGGCATCCACGATCCTGAGGTGCTCGGGCAGATAGTGGGTGGAGAGCCCTCGGAAACGCAGATAAGCGCCGAGCGTCGAGACATCGAGTTGTTCTCCGGGCTTCAGAACGGCGACGGCCGCCACGCGTTCGCCCAGACGGTCATCTGGGTATCCCACGACCGCAACGGCACGCACCGCGGGATGCTCGACAATAAGAGACTCTATGTCGGTGACCGGCACGTTCTCACCACCGCGGATGACAATGTCCTTGGTGCGTCCGCGCAACGTTAGCCAGCCATGTCGGTCGATGCTTGCTGTATCTCCGGTAGCGAACCAGAGGTCCTCGTCGAACGCTGCTGACGTCGCTGCCGGCCGATCGTAGTACCCGAGTGTGACACCGGGTCCCCGCATCCACAACTCGCCGACCTGGCCGGCCTCGACGATCTGACCGTCATGAGTGGTGACCCTCACCATTGATCCCTCGATGATCGATCCGTCGGTTGCATCGATTGCTCGATCCGGTTCGAGCGGGGTCGTCGCGCTCATGATCCCGCACTCGGTCAGCCCCCAGGCTGAGCAGATGTATGCGCCTAGCGCGCGGCCTGCTCCCTCCGGTAAGCCACGAGGAATCGGCGAACCGGCCACGACGATGCACGTCAACGAGGATTCCGGGTGCCGCACGAGCTCGGTGTCCATGAGGTCCTGGAGGAAGGTCGGTGCCCCGAACATGCAGGTCACGCCCTCCTCGGCCATGACTTCAGCCACCCAGCTCGGATCCCAGCGATCGACATGGACGGCAGTCCCACGCATGAGGGTCGTGAAGAGGATGCCCCAGACGAATCCCGTGTGATGGCCCGCGGGCGACGCCACGAGCTGCACCATGGGCGTGCCGAGTACCTTGTCTCCGAGATGTTCCCGAAATGCCCGGGCAGTGTAGACAAGCGTGTCATGATTGTGCATCGCGCCTTTAGGCTCTCCGGTGGTTCCTGAGGTGAATCCGAGATAGCAGAGACGATCCGCGCGAAGCTCGTGATCGACCCGCTCACCGACGGGCAGCATGTCGAAGTCGTGCTCTCCTTCACCAAGCTGTTCATCGTCCGCGCCGACGATGACAAGATTCTGCAGGGAGGTACTCGCCGCGCGGAGACTGCGTGCGAGCCCCAAGAGATCGGTGTTCCGCCACCGTTTCGCCGTGACCAGCATGCTTGCCCTGCTGCGTTCGAGGATCGGGGCTGCCTGCCGTTCACCGTATGCCACGGGAATCCCCGTATACACGGCCCCAATCTCGTTGATGGCGAAGGCGAGAGCGGGGTACTCGACACCGTTTGGCAGCATCACTGCCACGGTATCGCCCGCCTTCAACCCCAGCGCGGCCAGCGAGGCTGCTAGCCGATGTGCGGCGTCGTCGAGCTCGGCGTAGGTCAACTGGTGACGCGCGCCCTCGGCGGTGCGACCGACGACAGCCACGTTATCCGGTGCCAGCGCGGCAGCTTCGGAGAGCAGCGATCGGACAGTTTGACCGGACCAGTGACCAGCTGCCCTGCGTGCCGCGGCGACCTCGTCGCTGATTGGCGTCCATTGTCCCTGGAGAGCATCCTGCAAGGCCCCCATCACGCACCGACCAGTTTGGGCGCGCAGATAGCCCATGCTGCGGCACGTAGCGAGACGGCGTCCCTGAGTAGATGTTCGACTGTGTTCTCCCGCATGTATCCATATCCTCCGTGCAATTGGACCGCAGCCTCAGCCGTTCCTATGGCCTGCTCGCAGTCGGCGATAACCTGATGGTCCAGCGGCGCCTCTGCATCGGTTGCCAGCGCGCGGGCGGACCGGAGCAGCCCGTTCGCGCGACCGCGCAGGTCTGCGACGCGCCCGGCCACCGAGCCGATCGCGATCAGAGGCGCCCCGAACTGCTCCCGCTCCCGCACCCAGTTCTCCGCCAGTCCGGCAGCAGCCAATGAGAGTCCGGCTGCAATGGCGATGGTTCCGACGTGCGCGACTCGTCGGGCGCGCGACGCGACCTCTTCATTCCCTACGGTGTGGGCGGCGGTGATCGTTAGGGTGACAGACTCGAGTCCATCCAGGCCGGTTATCGGCCCCCTCGAGACAATCTTGATGTCATTGGGATAGACCACGGTACCCGGGCCAAAACCCTCCCGCGGGAGGATTGCTACCGCGCAGCCAGTCTGCGAAGGGATGATCCTGGCAATGAAGCTGTCGCCCGAACCCGGTACATCGCCGCTGACGACAACCGCAGTACCACCCTCGAGGATGTATTCGGCACCGCCCGCGCTCTCGAAGAGAACCGTGGAGGCAATTGCCTGGACGAACGACCACGCGAGGGCGGGCGAGGTCTCTGCCATTGTCAGGGTCGCGAGGACCAATGGGAGCAGACCGTCTCCTTCGATGAGGTCCAGACTCCAGATGCCGGCGTTGACGAGCGCGCTTCTCGCTGTGGAGAGTGTTGCTGGATCCTCGGAGCGGATATCGGCGCAGACCGCTCCGACCAGGTCGCGGAGCTGACGCTCCTCCACCTCAAGGTGCGTTTCCGGCCAGGTCATCGCCAGAATCTCTCTGGATCGGGGTCGCGACGCTCGGCGAATGCCACGTTCAGCTCGTGGGCCTCCTGGGTGGTCTGGTAGAGCGTCAGCTGCTGGTCGTGTGCCATGCGGGCCTGGCCAGAGACGCCGTTGTGGCGAGCCGAGAACGCGGCCTTAAGCGAGCCGATGGCAAGCGGGCTCTTGGTAGCGATCTCGTGGGCCAGCTCGCTCGCTCGCTCGGCCAGATCCGCAGCCGGTACTACCTCGTTGACCAGCCCCATCGCGAGGGCCTGGGTGGCGGTGTACTTGCGGTTCAGGAACCACATCTCCTTGGCTCGTTTGCGACCGATGGTGTCTTCGAGGTACCAGCTGCCGTAGCCCGCGTCGAAGCTGCCGACCATCGGGCCTACCTGGCGGAAGATGGCGGTGTCGGCGGCGATCGACAGATCGCAGACGGTGTGCAGCACGTTGCCGCCGCCGACCGCGAACCCGTTCACTGCGGCTATGATCGGCTTGGCGATCGTGTCGATTGCCTGGTAAACATCGATGATGGGCAGCACTTGCGACTGATCCAGGGAGGTCACCGGATCATGTTCACCTCCGATGCAGAAGAACTTCTCCCCTGAACCTGTGAGGAGAGCGGCTCGAAGCGCAGGGTCGAGCCGGAACCTTCTCAGCGCGTCGGAGAGCTCCAGGCAAGTTTGGGTCCGGAGCTTGTTGCCGGAATCCGGTCGATCGATCGTGATTGTCAGCACCGCGCCGTCGCGAACGGCAATGATGTCGTCGTAGGAGTTCATCCTTCCTCACCTACCCGGAAGCCTCGGCCGTTCTTGGCACCCAGCCGACCGGCGGCGATCATCTGCTGCAGCAGCGGCGGCGAGGCGAATTTGGCATCGAGAGTAGCTTCATAGGCGCTTGTGGTGGCGTGATCGTGGACGTCCAGGCCGATCATGTCCAGCAGTTCCAGCGGGCCGATCTTGTATCCGAGCCCCAACCGGATGGCGGCGTCGATGTCTCCCGCTGATGCCAGTCCGGCATCCAGCTCACGTATCACGTCGTTCAGATACGGCATCAGGAGCGAGTTCACCAGGAATCCGGGCCGATCCTTGACCACCACTGGATCCTTCCCCATCGACTCCACAAATACGACAAGGCGGTCGATCACGGACTCATCGGTTCCGATCGCTCGCACGATCTCGATGACCTTCATGAGCGGTGCGGGATTGAAGAAATGCAGCCCTGCGAACCTCGACGATTCGCTCACCGACGTCGACAGGTCCGTCACCGACAACGCCGATGTGTTCGTGACGATCACCGCATCCGCAGCCACAATCGCCGCGACATCGGAAAGGATCTGGCGCTTAACGTCGCGCCGCTCGGTGACCGCCTCGATCACGAGTGTGCAGTCGGCGATTTCGGCCAGCTCCGTGACTCCTGAGACTCGGCCGGCGATGCCGGCCGAGTCATCCGACGTGAGCTTGCCCCGTTCGACGCCAACAGCCAAGAAATTCTTGAGCGACGTCAGCCCCGAGTCGACGCGCTGCTGATTGAGTTCCAGCACCTTAACGGGACGGCCGGACGCGGCGATCACCTGCGCGATACCGGCACCCATCGTTCCGAAACCCAGCAGCGCAACCTTGGCGAAATCCGTCATCATCGTCTCCTTCAAACTCACGACCCGAAGAGTCGGGCGTCGTCGTACTCGTAGAAACCACGGCCGGTCTTGCGGCCGAGATCTCCTGCTGCGACCATCCGATCGACCATCGGCGGGGGAAAGAAACGCGGCTCGCGCAGCTGCTCGTACAGACGCATCGCGACGCTCTGATGGATGTCCAACCCGACGATGTCTAGGAGGCGGAACGGTCCCATCGGATGATTCAGTGCTCCAACCACTGCGGTATCGATCGATTCACGAGTTCCCAAACCAGCCTCTAAAGCGGCGATGCAACTGTTCTCCCAGGGGATGAGGAACCGGTTGACGATGAAACCTGGACGGTCCTTGACCACAACGGTGGTCTTATCCGCGGCACGCAGGAAGTCCAAGGTAGCCAGGTGCGCCCATGATGCGGTGTGCCGACCGCCAACCACTTCAACGAGCTTCATGAGCGGTGCAGGATTGCAATAGTGGGTACCCACTACCCGCTCTGGGTATCGCGAACCTGCCGCGATCGCGGTCACTGACAACGTCGACGTGTTCGTGTGGATGAGCGCGCTCGGTGCGATGACATCGTCTAGACGACCCAGTAGATCCCGCTTCACATCCAGATCTTCGAAAACCGCCTCGACCACGACACCGACACCCGAAAGATCCGCTAGGTCAGTGGTACCGCGTAGCAACTCGCTAGCTCGTGCCGCCTGCGTCACGGTCATCTTGCCGAGCGAGGCGCTCTTGTCCAGGAAAGCCCTGACCGTGTCGAGTCCGCGCGTGAGGCTTGCCTCGTCCAAATCGAACAGCAACGTCGGTCGACCGGCGCGCACCAGAACGGTTGCGATGCCGGATCCCATCGTGCCCGCACCGACGACCGCCGCCGCAGTACTTCGATTCGCATCCAATTCCTCTGCCTCATCTCTCCTGGGGTTCATCAACGGACCGACTGTCCGCCGTCAATGACGATCACCTCGCCGGTCATGAAGTCCGACGCTCCGGATGCAAGCAGCAACAACCAAGGCTGCAGCTCATCGGGGGAACCCATCCGGTGGGCAGGGATAGCTCGGACCACTTTGGCGAGCGCCTCGGTGTTCTCGCGCAATCCAATGTTGAGATCGGTCGCGAAGTACCCGGGCGCGATCGCGTTCACCTGGATGTTCAATGGTGACCACTCCATAGCCATGGCGCGGGTGAATGCGATCACAGCAGCTTTCGAGGATGAGTACGCGGCATGATTGGCCACGCCCTGAAGGGCGAAATTGGAGGCGATGTTGATCACCTTGCCCGACCGCTGCGCCAGCATGTGCGGACCGACAGCCCGCGTGGCAAGGAACACCCCCCGCAGGTTGGTCGCGATAACGCGATCCCACTCGTCGGCGGTCTGGTCGATGAGGGGCGTGCTCGCCACGATCCCGGAGTTGTTGACGAGGATGTCCACCCGCCCGAATCGCGCTATGGTGTCATCCACCATCCGCTGCACCGACGACTCCTCGGTGATGTCAGTCACGCATGCAAGCCCATCGACTCCCTTCGCACGGCATTCCTGGACGAAGCTGACCAGTTCGGCCTCCGTTCGCGAGGCAACCGCGACTGCAGCGCCGGCATCTGCAAGCGCCCAAGCCATTGATCTCCCGAGGCCCCTGCCAGCACCGGTGACGATCGCCACTCGACCTTCGAGCAATCCGGTCATGTCTGCGCCCCAACCATCGCATGAGTCTCTCGGCTGATGAGCAGCCGCTGGATCTCGTTGGTGCCGTCGTAGATCTGCGTGACTTTGGCATCGCGAACGAGTCGTTCGACCCCGAGGCCGGAATCGTCACCGCGCGTTCCTAGTAATCCTGCGACCTCCACCGCGACCTTCCATCCGAGGTCGGTGCACGCCTGCTTCATCATCCCGATCAGGCCTGTCGACACGTGTTCGCTCGCATCGATGCGCCGCGCCACCGAATGCAGCAGCAAGCGACCCTGCAGAATGCGACCGCGGATGTCGGCGAGCGCAGTCTCGGCGAACGGCGACATCGGACTGACAGGCAGGCCAAGCGCACAGAGGCCTCGAAGGTACGCTGCCCTCGCGATTCCGACCCCCTGCGCTGCGGCGCTGACTCGTGACTTCACCACTGCGTCAGTCAACAATGACCAGCCCGAACCTTCTGCTCCGAGACGGTGTTCGGCCGGAACCTGTACCTCATCGAAGAAAATCTCAGCGGTAGTTGATCCGTGCATGCCGGTTTTGTGGAATGGGCGTCCTCGGCTCACCCCCGCCGAGTCGCCGTCAACAATGAATGCCGTTATGCCCTTGCGGCCTGCGGCGACGTCGATGGTCGCAAACGTGATGAGTACATCCGCGCGGTCGCCGGTGGTGATGAAGGTCTTCGACCCGCTGATTGTGTACTGGTCTCCTGACAAGGATCGAACCGCACGCGTAGTCAGGGTAGCGGCGTCGCTTCCTGCTGCGGGTTCCGTGATCGCCAGTGATCCGTAGTGATGTCCCTGGAGAAGTGGCGGGACAAAGCGCTTGGCGATCGCAGGGGGGGCGGCCAGGGAGATCGGGTACGCCGCGTGCATCTGCGTCATGAACACGAGGCTCGTCGCCGGGCACGCCGCTGCTATCTCCTCCATCACGACGGCATATCCGACGTTTGTGTCCGCCGTGCCCCCGAGGTCTATCGGGAAGATCAGCCCTCCTAGTCCAGCGGTGGCCAGGGCCTGATAGCTATCGTGCGCGAAGGTGTGCAATCGGTCCGTCTCTGCTGCACGTGGCGCGACGTGCTCAGCGACCACCTTGCGGGCTGTAGCCCGCAGCTCAAGTTCGCGTTTTTCGAGCGCGGCATCCACCGTCGGCTCGTCTGCCACGCCGTTCCATGCGATCCACCGCGATGGATTCCGATCGAGATCGAGCGCCGCTGTGTTGTTGCTCATCCGCCTACCACCGCGAAGTCGGGAGGACGTCGATCGAAGAAGGCAGCAACCCCTTCATCGCCTTCATCGCTGGCGATTGCTGCGGCCGCGAGTTGGCGTTCGAGACGCAGTGCCTCCCTGCGATTCTCTGTTCCGGCCGCGAATACAGCTGTCTTGATGGCTGCCATGGCGCGTGGTCCCTTAGTGGTGAGCGTCACGGCGACCTCCCATGCGGTTGACATGAGATCCTCGGGCGGCACCGGCGGCACTGGCAACAGACCGAGTTCGAAGGCGCGCCCTGCTGAGATTCGGTCGCCGGTGAGCATGAGGTGCAGTGCGGCCGGTGCGCCGATCGCCCGAGGCAGTCGCTGAGTTCCGCCGTAGCCGGGAATGAGACCAAGTCCTGCTTCAGGAAGAGCGAATCGAGCGTTGTTCGAAGCGATCATGAACGTGCAGGCGAGCGCGAGTTCGAACCCGCCGCCCAGTGCGAGACCGTTCACCGCGGCGACGATCGGCAGCCGGCTGTCCTCGATCTGAGAAAAGACGCGGTGGCCCTCTGCCAGAACCCTGTCGGCTTGGTCGATACCGAGCCCACGCAGCTCATCCAGATCCGCCCCGGCGCTGAAAGCGCGATCGCCCGTGCCGGTGATGATCACAGCGCGCACGAGATCGTCAGCAGAGAGGGCGGCGTGCGCCGCTCCAAGCTGTTCGATGACTTCTCTGTTCAGGGCGTTATGAACCGTTGGTCGGTCGAGGCTGATGACGCTGATGGGGCCGTGCTCGACGGCGACGACTCCGCTCACTGTCCGCGATCTCTGGTCGCGCCCAGCAGCTCCGCGGTGTCGGCACCGAGCTCGGGAACTCCGTCGTTGCGCGGTCTCTTGACCGACGCGAGCCGGAACGGCGAACGCACACCGAAGAGTCCATTGCGACCCGCCAGCGGCATGAGGCTTCCTCTCGCGATCACCTGTTCGTCGTTCACGACCTCGGAGAGCGACTGCACGAGCGAAGTCGGGATGCCCTCGCTAGACAGCACAGAAATCCACTCGCCCGACGGCCGAGCGAGGGTGCGCTGCGTGATCGCCTCCGTGATGAATCTTCGGTGCTCACGTCGACCGCTATTGTCGGCGAATCTGGCATCCATCGCCAGGTCGTTCAGATCGAGGGCGGCGCAGAAGCGAGTCCACATCCGGTCGTTGCCAATGGCCACGACGATCGGTCGATCCGCCGTCTCGAAAGTCTGATAGACGGCAAGCACAGAATCCCCTCCGCCGCTCGGCACGGGTTCGGGCTCACCGGCAAGGTACGACGCGATACGAGGCGCCATCAGCGCGAGATCGGAGTCCAGCAGCGACACGTCGATGAGGTCGCCGACGCCAGACGACCGCTGGGCGACGGTCGCGGCAGCGATCGCAAGCGCCGCGCACATGCCTGTGACGACATCCGACAACGCCGTCGAGACTCGCTGCGGCGGACCACCTAGCGCGCCTGTGACAGACATGAGGCCGGAGCGGGCCTGCGCAGCGAGATCGTATCCCGGGAGGTCTCGTGCCGGACCGTCGAGGCCGAAACCCGACATCGCGCAGTAGATGAGTCTCGGGTGCCGGGCCCGCACGCTCACCGGGTTGAGCCCCAATTCCTCGAGCTTGCCGGGGTTGAAACTCTCGATGAAGACATCGGCGGTAGCGAGCATCGACTCGAGCTCCGCCCGCCCGTCCTCCTGTCGCAGATCGATGACGACCGAACGCTTGTTGCGATTCGCTGAAGCGAACCACGCTGACATACCGCCCACGAACGGTGGTCCCCACTGGCGGGCGTCATCTCCGCCCGGGCGTTCCACTTTGACGACCTCGGCACCCAGATCCGCGAGGTACATCGATGCCGTCGGTCCCGCGTATGAGGTGGACGCATCGACGACGACGAGACCGGAAAGCGGCCCTGCGGCGAGCGCTTTCACGATTGTTCTCCGAGAAAGCCTGCCGCGAATCGCGGCGCGCGCTTCTCACGATGAGCCGCGAGGCCTTCTGCGGCATCCGGCAAGGTGAAACCCTGGATCTCTAGAGCCAGTGCGTTGTCGAAGATCGGTCCCGCCTGCCGATACCAGTTGTTGAGGGATGCCTTCGTCCACCGGATAGCGGTCGTTGCTCCCGCCGACAGGCTCGACGCCACCTTCAGTGCGCGGGCTTCTACCTCGCCGTCATCGACGCAGAGTGAGACCAGGCCGATGCGCTCAGCCTCCTCACCAGTCATCGGTTCGCAAGTGAGCAGGTAGTACTTCGCCTTGGCCATCCCGCACAGTAACGGCCAACAGATCGCGGCGTGGTCTCCGGCAGCGACCCCTAGCCTCGTGTGGCCGTCGACGATCTTCGCCGTCTTGGACGCGATAGAGATGTCGGCGAGCAGCGCGACGACGAGGCCGGCACCGACGGCGGGACCACGAATGGCGGAGACGATCGGTTTGTAACAGTCGAGCATGTTGTAGACCAGGTCCCGTGCCTCCCGGTGCACTCGAACTCGAGTTGAAGGATCGTCGATGAGCCCCTGAATCTGGTCGAACGAACCACCAGCGGAGAAGGCACCGCCCGCACCCCGCACGACGACGACCTGCACTTCGTCGTCCTGGTCAATGACCGGCCACACATTCGCGAGATCGGCGTGGCCCTGTGCATCCAGAGCGTTGAGATTCGGCCCTTCGAAGGTCATCTGGAGCACGCGTCCGGGCAGCCGCTCCATTGTGAAACCCTGGAAGCCTTTGTATCGTTCCATGCCACTACTCATTTCGACACTCCGGAAGAGATCATCGACTCCAGCTCGTATCCGCCAGCAATCTCATCGAGGTCCAGCTCGGCGTAGCGTGCGTTGAGCACTGAAACCGAGACATAGCCATCGAGTACGGCCTGAGAGTCCTGTGTGGCGTCGCGCTCGGGCAACTTCGGTATCAGCCGAAGCCTCAGTTCGTTCCTCGCCCTGACGACCTCGACGTCGAGGAGGCCCTGTCCGGCCACGATTGTGCGCCGAACTCCCTTGAGCTCTTCGACCTCGAGGTTCGGGACATTGACATTGAGCGCGACGGGGCTGTCGAACCGCTCAAGGAAGCGTACGACGGATGAAGCGACGGCTGCAGCGGTGTGCAACTTACCCGCCGCCCCCTTGCCGCAGCTGATTGCCGCGGCCCGCCAGCCGAGCGAGCGAGCGGTGAGCGCAGCGCCCAGCGTGCCCGAGTGCAGTATCGATCCACCCGTGTTCCACCCGGCGTTGATTCCGGAGAGCACGAGGTCCGGTCGGTCGCCCAGTGCTCCGCCGAGGATGGCCTTGACCGCTAGGGCCGGAGGGGCATCGATAGCGATGACCGAAACACCGGGGATCTCATCGGAAATGAACTCCTGCCAGTCCACGAGCGCCCCGTCAGAGACACGGCCTAGCGAGGCGCTCCCGCCGCTCTGCTGGCGAAGCGGCGCCGCCACCGTCACTTCGTGCCCGTCGAGGAGTAGTCGATTCGCAAGCACCGTCAGCCCCGGCGCGGTGTATCCGTCATCGTTGGTGACCAGAATCCTCATTCGTGCGTCCCGCCTACTGCCGAGGTCATTGCCCTGAGCGCGAGCTCAAATGACGGGAGCTCTGCCGCGCCAGGGTCAATCGCTAGGGGCTCGTACCATGATCGCCCGAACTCGATCCAGCGCAGCGTTGCATCGAGAATGACCCGTTCGATCCGTGCTCGGAGCGGCGCGTTCGAATCCGGCACGGATGCCAGGAGCGACTGGATACCGGCCGCGAGCTTTTCCGACTCCGCCCGCAGATCCTTGTCGACTGTCGTCGGGTCGCCGATCGCATCCCTAGCGGTGGCCGCCCGCGTGATGAGATCGCCAGATAGATCTGACTCATCGGCCGCCACGACCACCTGATCGGCCATCTCGAGGTAGTGCGTCAGCTCCCAGCGCGCCTGCAACGCGAGATATTCGCTCCTCGTTCGCAAGAATTCAAGGTACTCGATGGCGAGCGAGAGCTGCTCTTTGGCGAGCGGATCGCCAGGGTCCACCGCCGGCAGCACTACGTCGCGGAGCGACTTAGTCATGGCCCGAAGGCCGTTCTCGATGTAGTCGGCCATCAGATCCTTCCTTCAAGCATGCTTGCTAGGTTGCTCAAGTGCGCAGGAGCCAGGGCGTGAAGGCGGGCCAGGAGTACGTCCTGATGAGACTTGCCCAGTCGGGATACACGGTACGCCGTCGCCAGATTCGTCACGACGAGTTGGTACGAGTTAAGCAGTCGGTAAAAAAACAACCGGTCGGGATCGACGGGAAGCCCAGAGAGCGCCTCGTACTGGCGATAGAACTCGTCGATTGGGATGAGACCGCAGACCAGGTAAGTGATTCCATCGTCGTCGAAATGACCGAAGGTGGGTTGAGTGGTCCACGCGAGGTCCCGGTGACGGTCGCCGAGATGGCCACGCTCCCAGTCGAGTACAGCTGTGATCTCGCCGCTCTGCTCGTCGAAGAGGAAGTTTCCGCTGCGGTAGTCACCGTGCACGACGCTCACGGCGTCAAGTGTCGGCAGGTTGCGCTCGAGCCAATTGGCCGCAACCGACATGAGCGGGATACTCTCGCCGGAGTCCTCTTCCCATACCCGCCGTGCACGGTTGAACTGCCACAGCGCGCTCTCGATGGAGGAGGTTTTCGGCCGGTCCATGCTCGCGAAGTCGTGTTTCTCATGCTCGAAGGTGTGGATTCGCGCCAGGTACTCAACGAAACGCGGAGCGAGACGCGAGCGAAGATCGGGTCCAAAGTCGGTGCCGAGCCCGGCAATTGAGCCCGACGCCGTGGAACGCGGTTTGGTGATGCCGTTCGCGAAACCGTAGATGAGCGTCGGTTCAGGGAACCAGTCGCCATCCTCGTCCAGGAAGTAGACCGGCGGCACCGGGACGATGCCGCTGAAGGACCGGAGCAGTTCAAACTCTCGCAGCCGACTGTTTGCGTTCAGCGACTCCGAGGGTTCCATCCGGAGCACTAGCGTCTCACGCGACGGACCGGCCTGTGGGTCGTTCCAGGCCAGCTCGAACGCGATCTGGAGCTTTGACGCCCCGCCGTTAAGCCAGCGCGGTTCGCTGATCTCGAACTCAGACGTCACTGTGTCGGTAAGGAATCGAGTCAGGTATCCGCAGATGGTGGAGAGATCGGGGCGGTTGAAAGGTCCGCTAGCTCGCCGCTCCAGTTTGCGAATGAGGAACTTCTCGATCTCCGGCTCTACGGGGAACCGAGTGGACAACCCCTGGATGAACTCAGCACTCGGTGCATCCCGCGGATCGAGTTCGGCAGTAGATACCATTGGTTACTCAGCCCAACGATGGCGCGACAAGCGTCCCGCGATATAGTCCGTGCCGAAGATGTCACCGGTCTGCCCATACCCTATGCGGCCCCGGTATTCGTAGCGGTACAGGGTCTGGAACATGATATAGACAGGGTTGAACGTGTTGTACGGGAACCCCGCGATCGCCGTGCCACGCAGGATATGCTCTTCGCCACGGACATCCACTGCACGGATGTTCTGGCTCATGCCGATCATGTCAACCCGTGTCGGGGTCTCGACCGAGGCTTCGACGATGCCGTACATTTGGCCGTCCTCGAGCACGAACCCGAACCGTGCCGGGTCGTAGCGCACTTCTCCGTTGTCGATGGAGAGTGGCAGAGAGAGCTGCATTCCGAAATCCTCGCCGAACGCGACGGACAGATAGGACTCGGCCCGAGAACTCACCTCGCTGCGGGGTCCCCAGCTGTGGTCGGTACCGTCGTAGCAGTCGACTTCGTAAGTCTTGCCACGCAGTTCCAGCGTTCCCGTGATGTGGCCCTTGAGCTCGAAATGCCCGTTCTTCCAGGGGTCCCCGAACCGCCCGTCAGCGGGATTGGATGTGTCGGACGCTGCCATCAGGACGTTCTCCATGGGATCGTGGATGTCGAACGGCTGATGGAGCCCACGGAAGTTCAGGTCGAAGCTGCAAGCACCTAGCTCGTGTTGATAGGTGAAGTGGAAGTCGCGGGGCGGGTTGGTCGCCTTGACCGAGAGTCCATTCTCGAGTGTGAAATCGCTCAGATCCGCCGGGGCTGTGAGGTGCATCTGCGAGTCGATGAAGTCGATCTCGTACTCCTGGCGGCAAATCCCCTGCGCGATGGCGATCGAGGAGATGGCTGCGCCGAGGTTCGGCCGAGTCAGCACGTAGACGATGCCGGCGATCGAAGCCTCTGGGATGTTGAAGAGCAGAGGCATGGTTTCGACCCATGTTCTGATTTCGGGGTCCCGGTCGTGGTACTTGACATCATCCGGTGTGATCACAGAGACTCCTCGTCATTGATTCGGCTATGGAGTCATCGTAGTACGATGAATTCCATCTTGCATCCAGGATACTATCCTAAATATCGAGTGACGACGGACTGGGACGGTATCGCCCCGGGAAGGACCAAGAAGTGAGGACGAACCCGAGTTCGAGCGGCACGACGACGGTCCCCATCGCCGAATCCGACATTCTCTGGACACCTGCGCCCGAGCGAGCCGCGGCTTCTCGCATGTCCTCGTTCATGGTCTGGCTTCGCGATGAACGAGAGCTGGACTTCGCTGACTTCACTGACCTCTGGGACTGGTCGGTGACCGATCTTGAGGCTTTTTGGTCGGCGATCGTCGATTACTTCGAAGTCGATTTCTCCTCACCACCTCTGGCGATTCTCGAGGGAGATTCGATCGAGTCGGCTCAATGGTTCCGTGGGGCGCGCCTCAACTACGCTCGCCACATCCTGCGCCGAGAACACCCGGGGCTCCCCGCCCTACTCCACACTCGCGAGGGCGAGGCTCTAGAGGAGTTGGAATGGACTTCGTTCGCGGACCAGGTGCGTTTGATCGCGGAACAGTTGCGCACGATGGGTGTGGGGTTAGGGGATCGCGTTGCGGCGTACCTGCCGAATGCGCCCGAGACCGTGGTCGCCATGCTCGCCACCACGGCGATTGGCGCCATCTGGTCTTGCTGTTCTCCCGACTTCGGCTGGCGTGGAGTGGTCGACCGCTTCGCGCCCCTCGAGCCGAAGATCTTCCTCTACACCGATGGGTATCCCTACGCCGGAACCCACCACGACCGGGCCGCAGACGCACAGGAGATACTTCGGGGACTGCCCACGATCAAGCACAGCATTCATGTTCCGTCAACGACGTCGGTCCCCACGCCTGCAGGATCCCATGCCTGGGCGACGCTGCTTTCGTCGGAGCGTGTGGACCCGGCGACCTTTCATTTCGAGGAGGTGCCGTTCGACCATCCACTGTGGATCCTATTCTCATCCGGAACGACCGGTCGGCCGAAGGCGATCGTTCACAGTCATGGCGGAGTGGTCCTCGAACACATGAAGCTCACCGGTCTCCATATGGACCTGCAGGATGGTGACCGCGCGCTCTACTACACGACGACCGGGTGGATGGTCTTCAACAAGATAACGAGCTCCATGATGCACGGTGCTGTGCCGGTGCTTTACAACGGCAGCCCGACCTTCCCCGAGATCGACAGTCTCTGGCGGCTCGCTGAGGAGTCGAGAGCAACGTTTTTCGGCACCAGTCCCGCTTTCATCGACGCTATGATCAAGGCCGACATCGTGCCGAACGAGCGCTACGACCTCTCCAGGATCCGTTCGATAATGCCAGCCGGCTCCCCGGTCTCACCCGAATGCACTGCATGGTTCCTGCGCTCGGTCGGCTCGGACGTCTGGGTCGGCACAGCGAGCGGTGGTACCGACTGCTGCACGAGCTTCGTCGGCGGCAGTCCAACCCTTCCGGTACGTGCGGGCGAAATCCAGGCTCCGATGCTCGGCGTTGACGTGAGCGCTTTCGACGAGTCGGGACATAGTGTCGTCAACGAATTGGGCGAGCTCGTTATCAAACGGCCGATGCCGAGCATGCCAATAAGTTTCTGGGGCGACGACGGTACGCGACTGCACGAGAGCTACTTCACGAGGTTTCCGGGGGTCTGGCACCACGGAGACCTCTTCCGGATCAACTCCCGGCTCGGGTCTTTCGTTCTCGGTCGCTCCGACGCGACCCTCAATCGATCCGGCGTGCGCATCGGTACTGCCGAGATCTATGCCGCGGTGGAGCGGGTTGATGGCGTCGAGGACGCACTTGTCGTGGAGGTCGCCCAGACGGGCGGCGCGATCCTGGTGCTCTTCGTGAAAACCCCCGACGGCCTCGAGCTTGACGATTCCCTTGCGCGCCAGATCCGATCCAGCCTCCGCGAGGACTACAGCCCGCGACACGTGCCGGACCGCATCATCAGGGTGTCCGCGATCCCACGTACGCGTACTGGAAAGCGCATGGAGGTGCCGGTGCGCAGGGTACTTCTCGGTGCCAAGGTGGCCGATGTGTCAGACCCGAACGCGATGGAGGACGCCTCCGCACTCGATGAGTACGCCGAGATCGCGATGCGGGAGGGCTGGTTTGCATCCACTGGCGAAGGCATCACGAGCTGACGACGCCCGATTAGTATCCAAGATGAACCCGCGCTTCGACTAGTATGCAACTACCATTCAGGCCCCTCACCACAGCCGGGCGATCAACGGCGAGCGGCTGGAAGTTGCGATTCTGGCTAGGAGCATTCCTTGACAACTGACGTAGGTAGTCGGCGGCAACGCGCGAGACTCGTGGACGAGGTCGTGGCCGAGCTGCGCGATCGTATCGTGACCGGACAGCTTCCGCCCGGCACACGACTGCTGCAAGAGGATCTCGCCAAGGAGCTCCAGGTGAGCCGCACGCCTTTGCGGGAGGCATTCCGTGTCCTCGAGAACGAGCGCTATCTGTCTACCTCAAATCACAATCGCACGGTGGAAGTCGTGACTCTCTCGCCTGACGACCTCCGGGACATGTATCAGCTGCGTGAGGTCATCGACGGTCTGGCAGCGCGATTGGCGAGCCAGCGCGGGCTCAGCACCGAACTCCAAAGCGAGGCGCGCGAGCTCCTGGATGACATGTCAACGACCTCAGCCTCGCCCTTCGATCCGCTCCGTCGCACCAAGGCGCACGGCGCATTCCACAGCCTGATCGTCCGCGCCTCGGGTAACTCCCAGCTACAAGGGCTCGAACCGCTGATCCGCCGCAGCGCGTCTGCGTTCTACCTGCCGTTCGTGAATGACCCGGCGATCGTCCAGCTGGCCAAGGAGCAGGAGCACAATAGTCTCCAGAAGTACATGAACGATGCAGACGATCAGCATGAAGCGATCCTTGCCGCGGTCCTCGATGGGGATGCCGAGGAGGCAGAGCGGCTGGCACAGGAGCACGCTCGACGTGGTCTTACATTCGTCTCGAGCATCGACTCCTGGCGTCAGACCTTGAGCGCGGTGAGCACTCCCTGATTCCGTTGTGCGCTCAGAGCACGCCTCGGCCCCGGAGCCCCTGGATGTCGTCCACCGACAACCCGAGCAGCTCGGCGAGCACGGCGTCGGTATCCTCTCCATAGCTCGGACCGTGGCGGTTTAGCCTGCCCCCGACCGCGAAGGGTGTGTCGCTCATGCCGACCGGGATCTCTTTGACAGGCCAGGTGCCGATTTCCGATTGCGGTAGCTCTACGAGCCAGTTCAGATGTCGAAGCTGGGGATCGCGCTCGACACGATCCTGAGCGGTCTGGCAGACACCCGATGGTACCCCTACGGCCTGCAGGGCGTCCATGAGCTCGAAGCCGTCCCACCCGACTACGGCGTCGGCGATGAGCGACTCAAGCTCGTCCTGATGTTCGAGGCGGAGTTGCAATGTCGTGAATCGCGGATCTTTGAGAAGGTCGGGTCGCCCGAGCACTCGCGCAAGGTGGAACCATTGCCGCTCCTCGAATACGGAGATCGCGATCCAGCGATCGATCCCGGCTACCCGAAACGCACCGTGTGGCGCGGCTGGCTTGTGCGGTGAACGATTACCTGTCCGACGAGATGCATGACCATTGGCCGACCAGTCCAGCACAGCCGAGCCCGTCAGATAGAGGCCAGCCTCCACCTGGGACGAGTCGATCCAGCAGCCGGCGCCGGTAGTGCGCTGCCGGTACAACGCGGCCATCATCGCAACGGCCATCTGATAGGCCCCGAACCAGTCGAGGTAGGAGTAGCCGATGCCGGCCGGCGCATAGGGTTCAGGCAGTCCGGACATCTCGCTGAGCCCGGAGAACGCCTGCGCTGTCGGTCCGTAGCTGCGTAGACTGCCGTAGGTGCCGTGTTGCCCCATCCCCGATTGCTGCACGTAGATGATCTTGGGATTGATACGCTTCAATTCCTCATACCCGAAACCCATCCGTTCCATCGTCCCGGGCGAGAACCCCTCGATCACCATGTCGGCCTCGGCGATGAGGCGGCGGAGGATGTCCTTTCCTTCTTCAGTCTTGAGGTTGAGGCTGAGGCTGCGTTTGCCAGCGTTGATCTCCATGAACGAACCCGATCGATTTAGCCCGCGGTCGCGTGCGTCTGGCACGAGCGGTTCGGTCGCGGCATCGCGCTCCGCGCGACCGCCGAAGGGGACGAATCCTGCTCCACGACGCATTGCATCCGGTCGGGAATGGTGCTCCACCTTGATGACATCGGCGCCCAGCGCGGTGAAGAACCTTCCAGCGCCGCCGCTCGCGAGAAGCCAGGCAAGGTCGATGATCCGCACCCCCTCGAGCGGGCGGGCATCCCGTGCCTTGGTCGATGCCTTCGGAACCGATCGGGCGGCCCCGGGCAGCGCCCGGGTCGCGGTAAGGATGTCCTCGGTGTGCTCGCCGAGGAGCGGTGCGCGAGGTCCGTTCCGCCACGGCACCTCGGGCGCATACCACTTAGCACCGATCTGCAGGAAGCTCTTGCCCACTTCTGGGTGCTTCACCTCGATCACGCTGCCGCGTACCCGCCAATGTTCTTCGGTGACATTCTCTTCCGGCCTGCGAAGAGGTCCCCAGGTGAGCCCCTCCGACTGACCGTCACGCCATATGTCGGCGTCGAACGGGAACTTGCCGACTAGCTCGTCTATCGCCGCTTTGATCCTCAGGTTGATCTCGGGTCGCGCCACGTACGACGGATCGAAGTACGGATGGTCTCCGAGATCCGCCGCCAATCCGTGATTCGCAAGCACGTTCACGAGCGAGCCGTGAGAGGTCTTGATTGTGGCGTCGGGGAGATAAGTGCGGTAGGGGAGGAGCCATCGTCCGTCCTTTGTCCGTGAGATCGCAGCTGCTGAGATCTGGGGGAGCGAATGACGACATGTCTGTCGGAAGTGTTCATGTCGCGAGTAGATCCAGTCAGGCACATCCGTCTCAGTGTTGGCGCTGACCGCCTGATGCACCGAGGTGGATATCCTCTGTCCGATCGCAGCATCGAGTCGATGGACGAGTGCGGCGACGATGGCGATCGCAGTCTGCTCGCCGGCGATATGGTACGACTGCCACATTTGAGGGGCGATTGGCGGAGTGTCGTACCGACCATCGGGCGTGGGATCGTAGCCGCAGTTCATCATGACTCCGCCGAGCGCCAGATGCACCAGGTCGCTTGCGACGTAGTCAGCCCAGGGGCCGTCGTCGCCGAAAGGCGAGATGCGGGCATAGATCAGTTCCGGATTCAGCTCATGCAGAACGTTCCAGCCCAGATCAAGGGCTTCGAGATAGCTGCGGTGCCGGGTGTCGATGACGACGTCGGCCGACGTGATCAGGAGGCGTAGGTCACGTTGACCGTCCTCGGTCTCGGGATCGACGATGACGCTTCGCTTGCCGAAATTGTAGTGCCAGAAGTGCAGGCTACGGTTGACGTTCGGGATGTCATCGAGGAAGGGTCCGATCGCACGCGTGGATTCGCCGCCCGGTGGTTCCACTTTGATAACGTCAGCGCCCAAACCTGCGAGCACCTTGCCACAGTATTCCCCCAGTTCGTCGGCAAGCTCGAGTACCCGGATACCATTGAGAAAACCCTTCGAACGATCACTGTCATGTGCTGGCATTGCGGTCCTTCGCTGTACGTGGGCTATTGGCTGGTCTCGGTACAGCGGCGAAGAGTGCGCAATTGCCGTACTGAACTGTCGCGATCGCTACGGGGATGTCGAGTCCGCGAGGATGTTCCCCCTGGAGTCGGGTGACGATCCTCACACCCTCCTCGAGGTCGACGATGCCAACCTCGTACGGTAATTCCTCTATGAACGCTGAAGGTGCGGCGTGAATGACGGTGCGAGCGTACAGAGTCCCTAAGCCGGAGAGCTCCTCCCACCGGACAGCAACTCCCCAGCATCCAGGGCAGAATTCTCGAGGCGGGAATGTGAGTCGTCCGCATTCGTCGCATCGGGTGGTCAAAAACCGACCATCCTCGAGGCCGACCCAGAAGTGCTCGGTGAAAGCTGTGCGGCGGGGCGCGATCGGACTCTCGCCGTCGACGTGGATTCGCTGCAGGCTCATCGGACGCCCTCAAGGATATGAACCATCGCCGCGTTGTAGATGCCGAGTTCGGCAGTCGAGAGTGCGAGCGCGGCGTTCTCCACCTGTCGTGCGTCGGCGACACCGGTGAGCTGCTGGAAGAGCTCGAGCATGCCGTAAAGCGGCGTGACGTAGGAAGGGTGACCACGGGACATGAGGCCGCCGGATGTCGAGATCGGGATGCGCCCACCGATTGCGGTGTCACCCATCGCCGCATCAATCGCTCCGCGCCCACGCTTTGCCAGACCGAGAGCTTCGCTCACAATCACCTCGACGATCGTGCATGGTGCGTACAGCTCGGCGAGATCGAGGTCGGCCGCCGATACGCCAGCCTCTTTGAATGCCGCGGCCGCGGCGATGGTAGCTGCGCCGAAGGTGGTGATGTCGTCCGGGATGTCGCTGATCTGATGGACGCCCTCGTGATGGAAGCCGGCGCCTCGGATTCGCACATAAGGGCGGCCCAGGCTTCGAGCGACCTCTTCGGTCGCGAGCACAACACACACTGCACCGTCGCCACGGGCGGGGACGTCGAGCAACCCGAGCGGCTCGACGATCGATCGCTGGTTGACCACGTCAGTCACTGTGATCGGGGACCGGAACTGCGCCAGTGGGTTAAGGGCGGCATGTCCACGGTTCTTGACCGCGACGGCTGCGAGTTGCTCTCTCGTCACACCGAAGTCGTTGAGATAGCGGGATGCCGCCATGCCGTACCAGGCGATCGGAGTGATGCCGAATGGGCCCTGGAAGTCGACATCCCCTACCGCCCTGAGCGTGTTCATGCCGTGCTCAGTTGTCGGCACAGCGGTCTCAAAGTTCACGCCGAGGGCGAGGGCCACTTTGGCATTGCCCAGCTGCAGGTCCTTCCTGGCTTGCTCGAATGCCCATGCCCCAGTCATCCCGTTGCCGAGGACCTCAATCACCGAACCGCTCGCCGTCAGTCGAAGGAAGTTCGCCATGAACGTGGCGAAGTATTTCTGAGCCGTATATGGGCGCGGCTGGGCGAACGAAAGGGTGCCGATGTCCTCCTTGTCGACGCCAGCAGCGGCGACCGCTTCGAGCACGACTTGTGCGAGCACCTCGTGCTCGAGTACTTGTACCGGCTCGCTCGCGCGGGTTTGCCACTTCCCGACCGGGATCGCGGCAGCGCCGACTATCGCCACCGAGTTCGTGCTCACGTTCCTCCTTGGAGAGTCCGTTGTTCTCGCCTGGGTCCGTGATGACCTCATCGTCGAGCTCTAATGAATCCTGGATACAAATAGTATAGGTTCAATGTCGATAGCGCGCGCAAGCGCTTTAGGAAGTCGTGAGAGTGTCGTAGCGAATGCACCACTCTTGGGCGACACTGGACAACGGAGGTGCTAATGCTGGGCTTCATCGGATTGGGAAACATGGGCGAACCCATGGCGCGCCGAATCGTGCAGGGTGGAGTGGCGCTGCTCGTGTTCGACGTCCGTCCCGGAGCTGCGGATCGCCTTGTCGCTGCCGGGGCGGCGCTTGCTGCCTCTGTTGCGCAAGTCGCAGCAGAGGCAGACGAAGGATACTTGGTGTGTGTCTCAGATGATCATCAAGTGATCGAGATCGTCGACGAGATCTGTGCTTCGCCCGCAGATCTCACTGGGCGCACGGTCGTCGTCCACAGCACTGTGACCCCGGAGACGATGTTCACCATAGCCCGCAGTGCCGCCATGCGCGGAATGACCGTCATGGATGCCGCGGTCAGCGGCAACACTGAGGCGCGCGAGGCCGGTCGACTCACCATATTCGCTGGTGGCGCACCTGAGGATCTTTTTCGATTTCGGCCCGTGTTCGAACTCTGCGCGGAATCGATCTATGAGGCCGGACCTGTCGGCGCAGGCTCTGCACTCAAGCTCGCCAACAACATCCTCGCGCTTGTCGGCCTCTTGGCCACTGCCGAGGCCTGGGAGCTAGCGCGCGGTTATGGCATTCCCCTACCTGTCCTCCGTGAGGCCGTCTCGGTCAGCACGGGCGATCTCTACGCCATGCGCAATCTGGAGTTCTTCCAGCAGCTCTATCGTGAGCATCCACAGGGCAACAGTGAGGGGTTCTACGAGTTCATGCGAAAGGACCTTTGGTCGGCAGTTTCCGCTGCAAAGAACGCCGGTATCGATCTGCACCTCACGGCGGCCGCTGCGGCCACCGCCCCCGCCGTGTACGAGAAGTTCTGGGCCGAGGATTCAATGCCTGAGGTGCTCGCACCCGGTTGCTGAGCGCCAGCCACGCCGAGAAGGTCTCGGGAGCCAGCGGTCTGATCACGTGTGCAGTTGTCACGTCCACCGCATAGGCCATAGCAGACTCCTCGCGTCGGTGCCGGCAGCCTGCCAACTGACTCCGACACTCGGCAAGGGGTAGGGGGAAAATCCCGCTGGGGTCACCAGTGAGAGAACCCCCGGTCATCCGGGGGTTCTCGCCTTCCGCCCGGTGGGCTCTGTGGAGGCTCTGGGCGGCGCGCACGGGCCACGGGGTACGCCCCGAGCGCGGCCCGCAGCGCGTCGCCACCGGCACGGTGCTGCTCGCCCTCGGCGGCGACGTCCAGAACGTCTTGCACGCGGATGCGGCGGTGACGACGGGCTGCCCGATCGGGCGGGGATGAGTCGCAGGGCCGCCGCGGGGCCTCCACTTGTTTTCTGGCGAGTCGCCTCGTGACTCGCTAGCGTGGCAACGGAGAGCGTCGATTGCGGGTGCCCCGCGACACCCACACAGGGAGTCTGCGTGTCGGGATGCTTGGTCGATTTCGCTCCGCGCTGACGAGAAAGGCCGCTCATGCGAATCCCTGTTCGGCCGATTCGCCGCGCCCTCGCCCTCTTCCCGTCGTCGTCCCAGTCGGAGTCGAGACGCGTGGGCGAGATTCTGCGCAAGGAGTCGGTCGGAGGCATCCTGCTTGTCGCCTCCGCAGCGCTCGCTGTGGTGTGGGCCAACTCGCCGTGGGCTGAGAGCTACTTCGCTCTGCGTGACTTCACGGTCGGCCCTGAGAGCGCGGGTCTGAGCCTCACGCTGGGCCACTGGGCGGCCGCCGGGCTGCTCGCGATCTTCTTCTTTCTCGTCGGTCTCGAACTCAAACGAGAGTTCATCGCTGGTGATCTTCGCCGCCTCAGCACCGCGATCGTTCCCGTTGTCGCGGCCATGGGCGGTGTCGTCGTTCCCGCCCTCATCTACCTCGCGATCGTCGCACCCTCGCCCGAGCTGATGCGGGGATGGGCGATACCCACCGCGACAGACATCGCGTTCGCGGTCGCCGTTCTCGCCATCATCGGCTCCCACCTGCCCGGTGCGCTGAGGATGTTCCTGCTG
Source organism: Terrimesophilobacter sp. (assembly GCA_035444505.1). Lineage (GTDB taxonomy): Bacteria > Actinomycetota > Actinomycetes > Actinomycetales > Microbacteriaceae > Terrimesophilobacter. The sequence continues at coordinate 1,228 of DAOMOV010000001.1, read as the reverse complement.
ACGCTCGCCGTCGTCGACGACTTCATCGCCATCGCCATCATCGCAGCCTTCTACACCGCGTCGATCGACCTCCTGTATCTGGCGCTGTCGGTGGCCGTGATCGCCGTCTACGCGCTGATCGCTCAGCGCTACCGCGAGTACTTTCACCTGCACCCCTCGGCGGCGTGGTTGCTGCTGCTTCCCATAGGGGTGGTCGCGTGGGCCCTGCTGCACCTGTCGGGGATTCACGCGACGATCGCCGGCGTGCTCCTCGGTTTCACCGTGCCGGTGCTGCACAAGAAGTCACAGCGAACCCCCGACGCCGGCCCCGGGCTGGCAGAGGAGTTCGAGACCCGTTTCCGTCCGTTGTCCGCAGGGGTCGCGGTTCCCGTCTTCGCGTTCTTCTCGGCCGGGGTCGCGGTCGGCGGCGTGGGCGGATTCGTTTCGAGCCTGACCGACCCGGTGCTCATCGGCATCCTGTTCGGGCTCGTCGTCGGCAAGCCGATCGGAATCACCGCGGCGACGTGGATCATCACGCGAATCAGGAACGTCAACCTCGACCCTTCGCTCCGCTGGATCGACCTCGTCGGCGTGGGCCTGCTCGCAGGAATCGGGTTCACCGTCTCTCTTCTCGTGACCGAACTCAGCTTCGTCAACGGCAGCGAGCACATCGACCACGCCAAGGTCGGCATCTTCGTGGCATCGCTCGTCGCCGCGCTGCTGGCCTCCGCAATACTCACCGTGCGCAATCGCGCCTACCGCCGTCACTGACAACCCCGTGTGGTCGCGAAAGGAAGCTGACACGATTTCCGCTAGCATGGCCCGAGCGAAGGGGAGTATCCCAGTGACGGCCCGCCCGGCGGGTCACGTCGCGTTCGTCAGTACGGGCCAGTTCTGGCTCCGGGCGCGGTGGCACCTGATCGCCAGGTGCGGGAGAGACTTTCGAGTCTCCGTCGTTGACCCCTGAAGGAACTCATGACCACAACGCTCCCGCTCTGGTTCGAGATCACGTCACTCGTGGTGCTGAGCCTCATCATCCTGTTCGATCTGATTCTCGCCTTCCGCAGGCCGCACATCCCGAGCGTGAAGGAGTCGACCGCGTGGGTGTCGTTCTACGTGACGCTTGCCCTCGTGTTCGGGGTCATCATGTACTTCGTCTCCGGTGTGGAGTACGCGGGGCAGTTCATTGCGGGGTGGCTCACCGAGTACAGCCTCAGCATCGACAACCTGTTCGTGTTCATCATCATCA